>NZ_JAIBFH010000346.1 GCF_019459675.1 Arenimonas sp. | reverse complement strand
CCCCCCCTGGGCCTGGACCTGATCGCCCACGACCTGCGCCAGCACTTTGGCAACCTGCTGTTCGGCCTGGATTTGCTCACGTCGGCCGACAGTGCCGAGGACCGCGAACGCCTGGTGCGCACCGCGCAGGGCGCCGCGAATTCGGGCCTGCTGTTCCTGGAAGCGGTGCTTGAACAAAGCGCCGGCGAGGCCCGCGGTGAAGCGCCCGGCCCGGTGCCGCTGGCGCCTTTGGTGCACGAGGCGATCGCCGGGCAGGCACGCCTTGCCCAAGGCAAGCAGATGCGCTTTGAAGTGCGGCTCGATCCGGCCCTGAGGGTTCGCGTCCAGCCGAGCGTGGTCGGCCACGTGCTGTCGAACCTGGTGTCGAACGCGGTGAAGTACGCCCCGGCGGGCAGCGTGATCGAGCTCGAGCTCATCCGGCACGAGGCGCGCGCACAGCTGCGGGTGTTGGATCGCGGTCCGGGCGTACCGGTGAACGAACAGCCGGCCTTGTTCCGCCGGTTTGCGCCGCTGTCGCCCCGTCCCAGCGGCGGCGAGCTTGCCACCGGGCTGGGCTTGGCGCTGGCCCGCCAGCGCACCCGTGCCCAGGGCGGTGAGCTGCGCTATGCCGACCGCCCGGGCGGGGGGGCGTGCTTCATCCTGGAGTGGCCGCTGGCCTGAGCGAGCCCCTTCGGGCAAAAAGCCCGAAATCGGGCAAGCTGACCGACGGCAGCGGCGACCCCGGTGCGGAAACGGCGTATTGGCGGGCTGCCGGGGCTGGCCTGGATGTTGCTAACGCCTGTCGGAAACAAAACGTTCGAGCGCCCGTGACTTACGACGACCACCCCCGCTGCGACGCTCCCCAGGCGTCCCCTCCGCAGGAGTGCCTGCGCCTTCCCCTGCGTCCAGCGTTGCCGCCCCTGCTCCCGGCCGTGGCCGGTCCCTGGACGCTTTGCCTCCCGTCCAGGCCAGGCCCGGCGGCAGCGGCCGATCCGGCCTGGCTGGTCTTCCTGGGAGTGCCCGCTTCCAGCGCCGCCCAGCCCGCCGACCCCTGGCCCGACTTCCTCAAACCCTAGCCACCAGGAACGGGGTCAGGTTCACTTCCCCGGCCGCCCATGGAGATCCATCCCGGGCCGAGACCCCGGAGGATCAATACTGGCCGCCGCGGCCGTGTTTGCCCCCGGTCTGCGCACTATGATGGTGCAATGGTTGCGCCCCTCCAAGACTCCGCCGAAAGCCTCGCCACGCCCGTGGCCTGGACCGACGCCGCCGGCCGGGTGGTGGGCGGCAACCCGGCGTTCGCCAGCTGGCTGGGCGTCAGCCTGAGGCGGCTGGCAGGGCTGTCGCTGGCCGACCTGGACGCCGAAACCGATCGCTTGTCCGAACTGCTGCCGCGCCTGCCCGACACCGGCGAGGCCCTGCGGGTGCGGCGCGCTCGGCTGGCGTTCCCGGGCGGCACCGAGCGCTTCGCCGAGCTTTGGCTGGCGCGCCTGGACGACGGCGGCGTCCGCATCGAGGTGCATCCCGCCGACGAATTCCCCGGCGAAGATCCTGCCACCCTGCTACCCGCCGCCCTGTCCGCCGCGCTCAAGGGCCTGGCGCACGAGATCCGCAATCCGCTGGCCGGCATGAAGGGCGCCGCCCAACTGCTGGGCCGCCGCGTGGACACCGACGACGCGCGCGAGCTGGTCGGCCTGATCGATGCCGAAGTGGACCGCCTGGCCGCCTTGGTAGACCGCCTGATGAACCCGGCGCCGCCGCACGACTTCCACCCCACCAACATCCACGCCGTGCTCGAGCGCGTGCGCCAGTTGGCCGAAGTGGAGGCGGGCTGGGCGATCAAGATCGTGCGCGACTTCGACCCCTCGCTGCCCGAGTTTCCCGGCGACGCCGACCGGCTGACCCAGGCGCTGTGGAACCTGGTGCGCAACGCGCTGGAATCGGGCGCCTCGCAGGTGCAGCTGCGCACCCGCGCCGAGCATCATCTTCTGATCGGCGACGCCGCCCACAGGCTGGTGGTACGCGTTGAAATCGCCGACGACGGCCGCGGCGTGCCCGACGACCTGGCCGAACGCATCTTCCTGCCGCTGGTCAGCGGCCGCGCCGAAGGCAGCGGCCTGGGCCTGCCGCTGGCACAGCAGGTGGCGCGCGAACACCGCGGTTCGCTGAGCTACCGCTCGCGGCCCGGGCATACCGTGTTCACCCTGCTCATTCCCGTGCCCGACGACGAGCCGTAGCGGGAGCAGGAACGGGGTCAGGTTCACTTCCCCAGCGAAGCACCCCGGCCATTGCCGAAAACTGACGCGGGGGAGTGAACCTGACCCCGGTACTGGTGTTGCCAGCCCTCCGGGGACTGTGCATACTGTGCATACTCCGCCAGCACAGTCACGGCCGTGAACCCCGAACTCTTCCTTTCCGCCAGCGATCCGCGGCCCATGTACCAGCAGATCGTCGACCAGGTCACCGCCAAGGTGATGGCAGGCGACTGGTCGGCCGGGCAGTCGCTGCCGTCCATCCGCGAGCTGGCCGCAGCCAGCCGGGTCAGCGTGATCACCGTGCGGCGTGCCTACGAGGAGCTCGAGCGTGCCGGCGTCATCGCCACCCGCCAGGGCAAGGGCTCGGTGGTGGCCGAGGGTGGCGACCTGCCCACCGCGCTGATGCACGAGGAACTGCAGCGCCAGCTCGAGGCCCTGCTGGCGTGCGCCGGCCGACTCGGCCTGCCCCGCAGCGAGCTGCACCGCCTGATCGACCAGGCCGCCAACCCCGAAACAGGCACGGCCAACCCCGGAACCCGCCAAGGACCCACGCCATGACCCTCGCCTTTTCCCTGTCCGGCATCGCCAAGCGCTACCCGCACTTCGCGCTACAGGACATCACGCTGGATCTGCCCGAAGGCCAGGTGATGGGCCTGGTGGGCGTGAACGGCGCCGGCAAGACCACCCTGCTGCGCCTGCTCACCGGCCTGGCCTCGGCCGACGCCGGCGAAGTGACCGTGCTGGGCCACCGCCTGCCCGACGCCCAGGTGGCCGCCAAGCGCGACATCGGCTTCGCCTCGGAAGACATGCGCTTGTACCGCGGCCAGTCGCTGCGCTGGCACATGGACCTGATCGCGAACATCTACCCCGGCTGGGACGAAACCTACGCCGCCGAGCTGGCGAAGCGCTTCGAACTGCGCGTTGAACAGGCCGTGGGCGGCTATTCGCACGGCCAACGCGTGAAGGCCCTGCTGCTGCTGTGCCTGGCCCGCCGCCCGCGCCTGCTGCTGCTCGACGAACCCACCACCGGCCTGGACCCGGTGGCGCGCATCGAAGTGCTTGAAGCCCTGGCCGACGTGCTGCGAGACGAGCGCCGCAGCGTGCTGTTCTCCTCGCACAACACCCACGACGTCGAGCAAATGGCCGACAACATCACCTTCCTGCACCAGGGCCGCCTGGTGGCGTCCGACGACAAGCACGCGTTCGTGGACCGCTGGCGCCGCATCGTCTGCCAGGGCGACCTGCCCGCGGGCATCGACGCCTGGCCGGAAATCGCCAGCGCGCGCGCCAACGGCAGCCTGGTCGAAATCAAGGCCCGCACCTGGCACGACGACCTGCCTGCGCGCCTGGCCGCACAGGGCCTGCAGGTACAGCGCGCCGACCCGATGGCGCTGGAAGACATCTTCGTAACCGCCGTTCGCTCCGGAGGCGTGGCATGACCCTCAACACTCCCGTGATCCGCCTGCTGGTGGCCAAGGACTGGCAGCTGTTCCAGAAGCAGCTGGCCATATACGTGCTGGCCGGCATCGTGGCCCTGTGCTTCATCGGGCTGGCCAAGCCCTGGGCCTTCTACGTCGGTTCGCTGACGCTGCTGATCGTGATGGTTTCGGCGGCGTGCTTCTCGATCTCCACCTCGCTGGTGGTCGAGCGCAAGGACCAGACGCTGGCCTTCGTGATGAGCCTGCCGGTGTCGCCGCTGGACTTCACCGTGTCCAAACTGGTGGGCAACCTGCTGACGTTTGGCGTGCCCTTCGTGGTGCTGCTGGGCGGTACGCTGGCCGTGGTGCTGCTGACGCCGCTGCCCGACGGGCTGTTCGTGTACGCGCTGCTGATCTTCGCCTACCTGCTGTTTGCCTACGCCGTTTCGCTGTCCGTGGCCATGACGGTGGAGTCCGAAGGCTGGGCCACGTTCGCGATGATCGGCTCGATGGTGATGATCAATCCCTACATGATGGGCCTGTCGCAGGTGCCGGACATCAGCAAGCGCATCAGCGTGGATGCGCTGGTGTGGACGCCCACGGCCGTGGCCCTCCTGGCGGCGCTGGTGGGGCTGTCGTTGGCCGTGATCGGCGTCACCGCCTGGGTGCACGGCCGCAAGCCGGCGTTCTACTGAGGCCAAGCGAGTGACCGCACCGCAGGACCGGCTGCACTACATGGACCACCTGCGCGCGCTGGCCATGCTGGCCGGCGTTTTCTTCCACGCCGCGCTGGCGTTCAGCCCGCTCATGCACGGTTTCTTCCCCACCGCCGACCGCCAGAACAGCGTGTGGGTGGATGGGGTGGTGTGGGGGCTGCACCTGTTTCGCATGCCGCTGTTTTTCGTGGTGGCGGGATTTTTCGCCGCGTGGGTGGTCCAGCGGCGCGGCGGCGCGGCGTTCGCCCGCCAGCGCGTGCGCCGCATCGCGTTGCCCTTCCTGGTGGCGTGGCCGCTGGTGTGGCTGTCGCTGTCGGCCGCGGTGGTGTGGGCCGTAGGCCATGTGCAGCACCCGTCGGCGTTCCTGGTGATGGTGCGCGAGTGGATGCAGATGGAGGATCCGCCGCAGGCGCCGCTGGGCACGTCGCACCTGTGGTTCCTGTACTACCTGCTGCTGCTGGCCGTTCTGCACTGGGTGGCGCGCACGCTGGACCTGGCCCGCGTGGTGCGCGGCGTGCTGGCCCGGCATCCGGCCTGGCTGCTGCTGGGCCTGCCGGTGCTGCTGGTGCCTGCGCTGGCCTGGGTGAGCGCGCCGCATCCGGCGCCCGAAGGCTTGCTGCCGCAGTTCTGGGCGCTGCTCTTCTACGGCGCGTTCTATGCGCTGGGCGCGCTGATGCACGGCCAGCCGGCGTGGCTGGAGCGCGCGCGCACTTGCGTGCCGTGGCTGCTGGCGGGCAGCGGGGTGCTGTACGCGCTGTTCCTTTGGCGCCTGTCAGTGGAACTGCCGGGCGCGACGCAGCCCACCGCGTCATGGCCCGTGGCCGCGCTGGAAGCCTGCCTCAGCGTCTGGCTGACCGTGCTGTGCCTGGCCGCGGGCCAGCGCCTGCTCAACCGCCCCAGCGCCACGATGCAGTACCTCGCCAAGAGCGCCTACTGGACCTATCTGCTGCACCTGCCGCTGCTGTTCGCGCTGCAGTTCGCCCTGATGGACAGCGTGCTGGCGTGGCCGCTGAAGTTCGCGCTGGCCAGCGCCGGTACGCTGGCGATCTGCCTGCTGAGCTACCAGCTGCTGGTAAGGCACACGCCGCTGCGGCGTTTCGTAGGCTGAAGGCCGCGCCAGCGCGCGGAATCACTTGTCCGGGTCGGGCGCACCGGGTTTGCCGGTGTGCACGTAGCCCTGGCCACCGCCCTGGCTGTAATCGACCTGCCTTCCGTCCCGGCTGAGCGACGCGTCGTTGGCGTCCAGTCCGGGCGATACTTCTCCGCCTTCCGGCGGGGATTTCGCATCCGCGTCGCCGCGTTCACCGGGCTCGCGCAGTGACGCGTCACTGGCCGCTTCCGCCGACGCCTGGTCCAGCTTGCCGTTGTCGAAGCTGCGCTCGCCGGCCGCGTGGCCCTGGCTGTCTTCCGACGTGCCGGCGCGGTCGCTTTGCGCGGCGTTGGCTTCGCCCCAGCCATCCTTGTCGTGGCGCGGGCCGTGCTTCTCGGCGTAGCCGCCGTCGGCGGCGGTGGTGTTGCCTTCCTTCGGCGAGGCCTGGTTTTCCTTCGACGCGCGTGTGTCCTGCGGGGGCTTGCGGCTCATGGTGGTGTCCTTTCGCTATGCCGGAAAACACCGGGCTTCGCAAAGACGCTGCAATAGCCATGCCATGGCCCGCGTGCGCGTGCAGGCGCCTGTTCAGCGCCAGTCACCCTGCATCGCGCTTGGTGGCCATGCGATCTGCCCGGAGGACGTCGCGGGTCCGAAGCGTGCGCGCGCGGCCTGGCGGGCTCGCCGGTTTACGCCGTGATGCGGGCAACGAGGCGTCGAACCACCGGTGCGATCAGCGTGACCGACACGAACGCCACCGGCCACGTGGTGGCGCAGCTCTTGGCCCACTGGCCCAGGAAGCCCGGGTGCAAGCCCTGGGTGGTGGCGATCACGAAGGCCGACACGATGGTCACCATGACGGCGGAAAGCAGGGCGCCGAACAGGATCGGCGCGTAGCGGGCGGGGATTTTCATGAAGTGTCTCCAGGTATCGGATGGATGAAAGTTTGGCAGGGAGCCCGCGGGCGGCATCAGTGCCCGGCGATGAACGCTGTGGCCCAGGCCGACGCATAAAGACCAAGGCCGAACACCGCGTGCGTGGCAAGGCTCTGCAGCCGGGCGACGTTCGGACGCGGGCTGCGGCGCGCGGCGATGCCGGCGCCCATGCCCGGCTGCATCAGCAGGAAGGGCGCCGCCACGGTACCGAGGCCCACGGCCATCGCCGGCCCCAGCGTTGGACCGCGCAGCCACGCCGTGCCGAACAGCACGGGCAGCAGCGCTGCGAACGCGATGCCAATCAGGTAGTGGGCCAACCAGCCGATGGTGCGTTCACCGGCCATGCGCGGCGCGGCCGCGATGGACGCGTGGCGGAAGCGGCCGCGCGGCATGTGCGCCAGCCACCGCCCGACCAGGCCGAAGTCGGGCAGCGGCACGCCCCACAGCGCGCGCCTCGTGAGTGACCACAGGTCGGTCAGCGCGGTGGCGCCGATGCCGATGAAGGCGGTGGTGATCCAGGGGTCCATGTTCTCTCCTATCGCTTGCGCGTCGAGGGCATGGGCGCCACGATGCCACTTCAAGTCAACTTGAGGTCAAGGGGTTCGGGCCATGGATATCGCTGAAGTGGTGAAACGCTCTGGCGTGCCGGCGTCAACGCTGCGCTTCTACGAGGAGAAGGGGCTGGTGGCGTCCACCGGCCGGCACGGCCTGCGCCGCCAGTACGACGCGGACGTGCTGGAGCGGCTGGCGCTGATCTCTCTTGGCCGACTGGCCGGGTTTTCGCTCGACGATATCGGCGGCATGTTCGCGCCCTCGGGCAAGCCGCGCATCGACCGCCGCCGGCTGGCCGCCAAGGCCGCCGAGATCGACCGCACCCTGGCCCGGCTCACCGCCATGCGCGACGGCCTGCGCCACGCCGCCGTGTGCCCGGCGCCCAGCCACCTGGAGTGCCCCACGTTCCGCAGGCTGCTGGCCGGCGCCACGGCGCAGGCGCGCCCGGCCAGGACGGAGAAAAAACCTCGCTGAGCCCGGGCCAACCTGCACCGTTATGGTGCAAACTCAGGCCATGACCGCCCCCACTCCCCGCCTCTGGGTGATCGACGACGACCGCGCCGTGCGCTTCGTGCTGGCCGAAGCCCTGCGCGACGCCGGCTACGCGGTATCGGCCTTCGAAGGCGCCCGCGAGGCGTTGGATGCGCTGGATGCCGAGCCCGCGCCCGACCTGGTGTTCACCGACGTGCGCATGCCCGAAATGGACGGCCTGGCCTTCCTGGACGCCCTGAAAGCCCGCCGCCCGGACCTGCCCGTGATCGTGATGTCGGCCTACACCGACATCGCCAGCACCGCCGGCGCCTTCCGCGGCGGCGCGCACGAATTCCTGTCCAAGCCCTTCGACCTGGATGAAGCGGTGGCCCTGGCCGAACGCGCGCTGCCCGAGCGCGACGTGCCCGCCCCGGTCACCACGCCCGAGATCGGCAACGAGCTGCTGGGCGAAAGCCCCGCCATGCGCGAACTGTTCCGCGCCATCGGCCGGCTGGCGCAGGCACCGCTGTCGGTGCTGGTGACCGGCGAAACCGGCACCGGCAAGGAGCTGGTGGCGCGCGCCCTGCACCGCGAGTCGCCGCGCGCGCGCAAACCCTTCGTGGCGCTCAACACCGCCGCCATTCCCGCCGAGCTGCTGGAAAGCTAACTGTTCGGGCACGAAGCCGGCGCCTTCACCGGCGCCAACAAGCGCCACATCGGCCGCTTCGAACAGGCCGACGGCGGCACGCTGTTCCTGGACGAAATCGGCGACATGCCGGCGATGCTCCAGACGCGCCTGCTGCGCGTGCTGGCCGAAGGCGAGTTCTTCCGCGTCGGCGGCCGCGAACTGATCAAGGTGGACGTGCGCGTGATCGCCGCCACCCACCAGGACCTGGACGCCAAGGTGCGCGAAGGCAGCTTCCGCGCTGACCTGCTGCACCGCCTGGACGTGGTGCGCCTGCAGCTGCCGCCCCTGCGCGAACGCAAGGGCGACGTGCCCGCGCTGGCCGCGCGCTTCCTGGCGCAGGCCGCGAAGAAGCTCGGCGCGCCGGCAAAACGATTCCACCCCGAAGCCCTGAAGCGCCTGCAGCCGCACGACTGGCCGGGCAACGTGCGCGAACTCGAGAACCTGTGTTGGCGCCTTGCCGCCCTGGCTCCCGGCGAAGCCATCACCCCGCGCGACCTGGGCAACGCCCTGCGCACCACCGCCGCGCAAGACCCCGGCGACTGGACCCGCCCCCTGGCCCAGGCCGTGCGCGAAGCCCTGGCCCGCGGCGACACCGCCCTGCACGCCACGCTGCGCGAGCGCTTTGACCAGGTTCTGCTGGAGACCGCGCTGGACCATACCGAGGGCCACCGGCAGCAGGCGGCGGAGAAGCTGGGCTTGGGGCGCAATACGGTGACGCGCAAGCTCGGCGCCGTGCGGGGCCGCAACAAAAGCTGATTTGCGAACGGGTCGGCTTCCCAAGCGCCTGAGCCGGCGACCTGGCGCGAACGCAGGTTGGCCGCCCGGTGTCGCCGTCTTGATGGTTTTTTAATGTCCACCGGCTCAAGCTGGGCTTTACTCCCGACCCACAAGGCCCGCCCATGAATGTTCTCCGTACCGCTTTGCTGCTGGGTTCCGCCATCGCGCTCAGCGCCTGCCAGCCCGCCGAAGCCCCCGTGGCCGAAGCCCCGCAGACGCCGGCCGCCCCGGTCGAAGCGCCGGCCCCGCCCGTTGATCCCGCGCCCGCCGCTGACACCCAGCTCGCGGCCTCCGCCCGCGCCACCCTGATTCCGCTGGGCGAAAGTGGCGTCGGCGGCGAACTGGTGTTCGAAGTGGACAACGGCGGCGTGCGCGTCACCGGCAGCTTCACCGGCCTCGAGCCCGGCGCCACGCACGCCTTCCACATCCACGAGTTCGGCAACTGCACCGCGGCTGACGGCTCCAGCGCCGGCGGTCACTTCAACCCGGCGCAGGCCGCGCACGGCAACCGCGAAGGCGAAGGTGAGCACCATGCCGGCGACATCCCCAACCAGGTGGCCGGCCCCGACGGCGTGGCCGCGGTGGACCAGCGCCTGGACGGCCTGCAGCTCGGCGGCGGCGGCGAGCTCGACATCATCGGCCGTGGCGTGATCGTGCATGCCGACCCCGACGACTACACCACCCAGCCGACCGGCAATGCCGGTGGGCGCATTGCCTGCGGTGTCATCGAGGCCAGCACGCTGGCTCCGGTCAGCGCGGATCCGGCGCAGTGAATCCCACTCCACGGGTGCGCCCCGCCGCCGAGGGCGACGTGGCGCGCCTGCGCGACTGGGCCTGCGCGATGGCCCTGGAAACCGAACACAAACGGCTAGACCCGCAGACGGTCGAAAAAGGCATCCGCGCCGTGCTCGACCAGCCGCGGCGCGGCGCCTACTTCGTGGCCGAGCGCGGCGGGGAAGCCGCCGGCACGTTGATGCTCACCTACGAGTGGAGCGACTGGCGCAACGGCGACTGGTGGTGGATACAAAGCGTGTACGTGGCGCCCCAGCACCGTCGCCAGGGCGTGTACGCCGCGCTGTATGCCCACGTCCTGGCCAGCGCGCAGGCCGACGACGCCGTCTGCGGGCTGCGTCTTTACGTCGAACGGGACAATGCCAACGCCCAGCGCACCTACGAGTCGCTGGGCATGGTGGATGCGGGCTACCGCATGTACGAGGCCGCTACGCCGCGCTGAGCCGTCACCTGCCCCGGTGCGCGGATCATCCGGCCGCGCGCCGGTGCGTCACAGCTTGGAGTGTTCCAGCGGGCGCTCGCGATGCATCAGCGTCCACTCCGCATGCTCGGCCAGGGCCGCCTCGCCGAGCGTGCGCAGGATCTGCCGTTGCTCGTCCTGGTTCCGGCACTGCGAAAGCCGGCGCTGCGCGGCGCTGAAGATGCGCGCCATGAACCGGTACTGCTTGATCAGCTCCTTGTCGGCCTTCTTGTAGGCATAGGCCTCGTGCACCGCGGCGGTCAGCGAAAGCGCGCCCATCGCCGCCACCATCAGGTTCTGCAGCTGGTCGTCGAGCAGCCGGGCGAACAGCGCCAACAGCAGGCTCAGGCTGATGCCCGACCACAGGCAGGTGGACGCCAGCAGTTCGGTGCGCCGGTGCTGTACCGCGCGCCGGGCCGCGGTCTGCAGGTAGTAGTCGAGCTGGCCGGCCGACCCCTGCGTGCCGATCCATTCTTCGATCACCGGCGCCACGCCGTCCTGCCCCGGCGCCAGCGGCACCAGCATGCCGTCCACGCTGGCCCCGCGCATCACGTTGCGGATCCAGCCCAGCTCCACGTCCTGCTTCTGCAGGAAGTTGTCGTGGGCGAACGAAGGGCGGCTGCTGTCGACGATGCCGGCCCTGCGCCAGTAGGACTGCACGCGCAGGCCTTCGGCGAGCGCGCGGTAGTCGATGTACTTGCGGTGCCATTCGCGCTTCTGCGCCAGGGCGTTGATCGCCACGCCCACGGCGAACAGCGCCAGGAACACGTACAGCATCAGGTCCTGGGCGATGAGGTCGGCGTAGGCGATGAACGAGAAGCCCATCAACGCGGTGACCAGGTAGGTTGCCAGCAGCACGCGGCTGACGCGCCGGCGGTACGTGGTGGCCAGCCAGTCGGCCGCCACGAACTGGCGCTGGATCGGACAGGCCGAACCCTGCTGGTCCACGGCCTGGCGGATGTCGTCTTCGTGGCGCTCCCGGTCGGCCAGGAACTCGGCGTGGCGCCGGAATATCTGGTCGAACGCCGGCGGTGCAGCCGCGTGCGCCTGCGCCTGCGAACCCGCCTCGCTGCCCGAAGTGAGCCAGCGCGGGGCACCGGACACATCGGCACCGCCGCGGCGCGAGACGGGAATGTGGTGCACCAGGGATTCTTCGCCCAGGCCCAGCGAAATCGCCGCCGACTGCCGGCGGTCGATCGCCTCGGGCATGTCGCCCTGAAGGTGGAACGCCACCACCTGCGCCGTGCCGCCCAGCAGACCCGACGGCTCGCCGTCCCACAGCGCCAGCAGCACGTGGCAGTGGCTGGACGCAAAGATGCCGGCCTGCGCGTACTGCAGGTCGCGGGCATGGCCACCAGCGGCCACCGACGCCGGATGGCTGGCGCGCAGGATGGGCAGCTCGAGCACTTCGGCATGGGCCAATTGGTGGTCGAAAGTCGCCTGCGAGCCGGGCTCGTCGAAATCATCGCGGTACATGGCCACCGGCACCGGCAGCACCGCCACCACCCGCACGCCCAGCTCCTGCGCCACCTGCGTCACCAGTTGGTCGGCGCCCGAGGCCAGCGGCGACAGCAGGGTGAGCGGAATGCGCGGGTAGTTGCGGCGCAGGCCCAGGAAGAAATCGCGCACCTGGCCGCTCAGCTCGGGCAGCTGTTCCTCGCGCAGGTCGCGGTGGCCGGTGACGCCAACCACCAGGCCGCAGTCCGGGAATCGATGGCGCTGCGGATCACTCATTGCCAACGGGCCTCCACGGACGGTCTGCCCATACTAAGGGCGAACGGGGCGCGTTGGGCCAAGCCTCAGGCGCGGCGCTCGTCCGGGAGGGTTTTGTCAGGGCTTGGCGCCGCCGGGTCAACCACCGGCTGCCCATGTTCAAGCAGCCACAGCATCATGGTTTTCTGGCGCACGTAGTTGGCGCGGACATAGGCGTACACCAGGCCGTGCCAGCCGTCCAGGAAACCGCCGCGCAGCACGAACCCCCGCCAGAATCGCCACGCCGGCGCCAGCACCAGCTTGGCCAGGCTGGCGCGCTTGCCGCGTGCATGTTCGTGCGTGGCCATCATCCGCGCGTAGGCCTGGGTCTTGTGCAGCTGGTTTTGCAGCGACCGGTAAGGGAAGTGCAGCAGGTCGCCGCCAAGCCGCTCGACGCGGCCATCCACCGTGGCTGACTCATGCACTTCCCGGTCCCCGCGCCAGCCGCCGCGGCGCCGGTCGAACAGGCGCAGCACGCGGTCGGGATAGGCGTTGCCGTGGCGCAGGAAGCGGCCGAAATAGTTGGACAGGCGCGCGAACCGATAGCCCGCCACGCCGCTGAAACCGCCGTCGCGGGCACGCTGGATCGACGCGGCCAGCTCGGGGCTGACCCGCTCGTCCGCATCCAGGCACAGCACCCAAGCATGGCTGGCCAGGTCGACGGCGAACTGCTTCTGGCTGCGATAGCCGTCGAAATGCCGCTGCTGCACCCGGGCCCCGAAGGACTCGGCCAGCGCCACCGTGGCGTCGGCCGAGAAACTGTCCACCACCACGATCTCGTCGCAGAAGCCAAGCGAGGCCAGGCAGTCGCCCAGGCGATCGGCCTCGTTGAGCGTGATCACGCAGGCGGTGATGCGCGGCGCGGAATCCATGGGGGTCGTCATTCTTTGCACCGGGACGCAAGCGGAGCTCGCAGGCGCCAATTCTGCCTTGGCAACGACGGTGTTGCGACACTCGCGCGCACGGTGTCCGGGCGGTCTGGTTGCTGGCCGTGGACGGCGCTGCTGGCCGCGTGCCCACGCCCAAGCTGATAATGCCCCATCGCGCTGGCGACGATGGGCCCGGAGGCTGGATGGCGGACTACCTGCTCTACGCAACGCAACGCTATGGGCTGCCTATCCTGCAGCCCCTGGCGCAGGCGCTGCTGGCACGCGGCCACGCCGTGCATGCCCTGCTGGTGCAGGGTGCTGCGGGTGCGTCGCTGCCGGCGCCCGTGCGCGCGGTGACCGTGGCGCAGGCGGTGGCGCTGTCGCCGCGCGCTGTGTTCAGCGCCGCCAACGACGTGCCGCCCTTCATCGCCGGCGCCAAGGTGCAGCTCTTCCACGGCTTCAACGTCGAGAAGCGCGAGGATGCGCGCGGTCACTTCCGGGTGCGCGGTTTGTTCGACCTTTACTGCACGCAGGGCCCGGCCACCACCGCGCCCTTCCGCGAGCTGGCGCAACGGCACGGGCATTTCGCCGTGGTGGAAACCGGCTGGCCCAAGCTCGACCCGCTGTTCGGCGAGGAAGACGAGGCTACCCGGGCGCTGCGCGCGCCGGCCCGGGGCCGGCCGATCGTGATGTTCGCGTCCACGTTCACGCAGCGGCTCAGCGCCGCCCCGCATCTGTTCGACGCCATCGCCGCGCAGGTGGCGCACGGCGACCGCTACTGGTTGCTTACCCTGCATCCCAAGTGCAGCTCGTCCCTGTTCGAGCGCTATCGCGCGCTGGCGGGCCCGAACGCCGCGTTCTTCGAGACCGAGCAGCTGGTCAGCGCACTGCGCGCCGCCGACGTGCTGCTGGCCGACACCACGTCGGTGGTGTCGGAATTCGTAGTGCAGCGCAAGCCGGTGGTGACCTTCCGCAACCGCGCCCCCAAGCCGCACATGATCGATTTCGACGACCCGGCCGCACTGACGGCAGTGCTGGCGCGGGCGTTCGCGCCGGACCCGGCGCTGCTATCGGCCATTGCCGCGTATGCCGACCAGATCCATCCCCGCCGCGACGGCCAGTCGTCCGCGCGCGTGATCGACGCCACCGATGCCCTGCTGGCCGGCGCGCTGGGGCCGCTGGGTCCGCGGCCGTTCGGGGCCTTCTTGCGCGGCCTGCAGATCCGGCGTGCGCTGGGCTACTGGGGCCGCGGCGCCTGAGCCGGGCTCAGCGCTTGCGGCCCAGTTCCAGCAGGAAGATGCCGTCGCCGCCTTCGCGCAGGCCATAGCCCAGCTGCAGCGGGCCCAGCCACGAGTCGAAGCCGAAGTAGACGCTGCCGTGCAGTTCGTCGGTGCCGTCGTCCATGTCCTGGCCGGTCTGCCAGATGCGCCCGTATTCCAGCGTGCCGCCCAGTACGGCGGAGCGGCTGAGTACGCGGCCCAGTTCGTAAGTGTAGCCGCCGTAGGCCAGGGCGTAGTTGGGCACGGCGCGCTCGGTAGGGCGGTAGCCGGCGAAGCGGGTCAGGCCGCCGATCAGGAACTGGCTCTGGATGGGAATCACGTCATCGCTGGAGGCGTGGTAGCGCAGGCCGGTGAAACCCGAGTGCTTGCCGATGGCGCGGGCGTGCAGCAGGTCCAGGTTGGTCTGCTCGAAGCCGACGTCGGCGCCCAGCGACGGCCGCGAAACCACGTGGCTCAGCGTGGCCAGCGTGCCGGCGCGCGGCACGTAGCTGCTGTCGATGCGGTCGAAGGTGAGGGCGAACTCCGCCTCGCCGATGTCGTACTGCAGGCCGTCGAAGACCGGGTCGCCCACGTCCAGCGCCGCCCGGCCGTGGCGCCGGCGCAGGCCCAGCGTGGCCGCGCCGTAGTTGCCGAACTCGCGGCCCAGCACCCATTCGCCGCCCCAGCTGGGCGCGCGGTAGTTGGCCAGTCGCGTGCCGTCGGCGTCGAACAGGCCGAACTTCGGGCTTTCGTAGCTCAGCGACGCGTTGGTGAAGTAGTCGCTGTCGGTGCCCAGCGGCTGGTAATAGTCCAGCAGCAGGCCCGGTTCGTCGCCGATCTGCAGCAGGCCGCGCAGTTCGCCGCCAAGTGAGTTCACCGGCGCGCGCAGCACGCCCAGGCGCAGGTTCACGAAGAAGTCGCCGCTGAAGTCCGAGTACAGGCTCAGGCCGCTTTCCAGGTAATTGGGTCCGAAGCTGTGCGGCACGATGGTCACCACGATGCCGGTCTTGCCGTCTTCCTCGATCAGGTCGTAGGTGGCCAGGTCCAGGGTGTTCAGGCCATAGATGCGCTGCAGGTTTTCCTCAAGCCGGTCGGTGTCGAGCGGTTTGCCGGGCGCGATGTCGATGCGCGTCAGGATGTACTCATCCGAATAGCGGCTGCGGTTGTCCAGGCGCACGAAGTCGATCACCGGGATGGCGCCCGACGGCGCAGGGCGCGCGGCCACCGCTTCGTCGAAGTCGCCGCGGGCGACGGCCAGGGCCGCCAGGCGCGGGCGGATCGCGTCCATGCCCTGTGCGCCGATCTCCATCGCCAGCTCGATCTTGTCGAAGCCCGACGTGGACACCTGGTTGCCCAGCGGCGGCAGCACCAGGATGTCGTTGGGTCCCAGCGTTTCGACCTGGCTGCGGGCGCTGCCCACCGTCATGAAGCCGCTGATCTGGTCGACGATGGCGAACAGGCTGGCGCCTTCGTCCAGCGCCACCAGCGGCGTGCCCACGTCCACCGCGATCACGACGTCGGCGCCCATCGCCCGCACCACGTCCACGGGCACCTGGTTGGCCAGGCCCCCGTCCACCAGCACGCGCTTGTCGACGATCACCGGCCTGAAGACGCCCGGGATGGACATGCTGGCGCGCATGGCCAGCGCCAGGTTGCCGCGGCCCAGCACCACGGCCTGGCCGGTGTTGAGATCGGTGGCGACGGCACGGAAAGGGATGGGCAGGGTGTTGAAGTCCTCGCGCACGGCCACCGGCTGGGTCAGGCGCTCAAGCAGCAGCAGCACGCGTTCGCCCGACAGCACGCCCGGCGCGATCTTCAGGCCTTCATTGCCGATGCCGGGTTTGGCCGGGATCAGCGACAGGTCGTCGTCGCGCTTGCGGCGGAAGGTGCGCTGCGGACGGTCCAGGCGGTCGTTGAACATGCGCGGCCAGTCCAGCGCGCGCATCTCGCGCTCGATGACGGTGGCCGACAGGCCCGAGGCGTAAAGGCCACCCACCAGGGCGCCCATGCTGGTGCCGGCGATGCAGTCCACCGGCACGCGCAGGCGCTCGAGCTCCCTGAGCACGCTCACGTGCGCAAAGCCACGTGCGCCGCCGCCGCCCAGCACCAGGCCGATGCGGGGGCGGGTGTCGCCGGGTGCGCGCACGCCGCAATCGCTGCCCGCGATCACGGCGGCCGGCGGGGAGACATCGGCGCTGGTCGGTTGCGACGGCTGCCCGGCGGCGGTTTCCGTCGCCTGCGCCCGTGCGTGCAGGGGAAAAGCCCAGGCCGCAGCCACGACGAACAGGGGGACGATCAGGCGAGTGATGGCAGGCATGGCGGGCTCCAGGGGTGGCGCATTGTCGGCCATGCGCCCTGCGGCCACTACCTGCGGCCGGCCCAGCGTGGGCGGGGCGTTCAGGCCCGAAGTACGTCGCGCGGGTCGCGGCCTGCCGGGCAGTGGTCGAAGGTGACCGGGATGCCGTGGGCCCCGAGCACGGCTGCGATCTGCCGCTGCCGGATCTGGAAATGGTCGAAGGCGCGCGACAGGCGTTCGGCGTCCAGCCCGGCCGGCGCGAAGCCGCCTTCGGCCCAGGCCTCGACGTCCAGCAGGGCCACGCGCACCTCGCCGTTGGCGTAGCGGGCCAGCGGCTCGGGCGGCGCGTCGAGCCATTGCTCCTGATCGGGCGCCAGCAGGGCGGCTTCCACCAGCGGCCACAGCGGCGCCAGCCCGGCGTGTTCGTACTGCAGCGCCATCATCGCGGCCAGGTCGTTGAGGGTGAGCAGGCGCGCGTGTTCCACCCGCGTGGCGAAGGCTTCCTGCGCCAGCAGGGCGGTGTCGGCGCCGGCCATGCCGGTGTCGAGCAGCATCTGCTCCATGCGGTCGCCGACCACGGCGATGGCGGCCGCGTCACCGCGCACCAGCAGCGGCAGCAGGCGAAGCGGGCCCTGGGCGTGTTCGGCCGCGGGCTTGAGCGTGCCGGGCAGGCCCTCGGCCCCGGCGCCGAAGCCGATCACGCGACCGCCCGCCGCGCCGGGCGCGCGCGCCACCAGGCGTTCGAGTTCGGCGTGCAGCGGGTAGCCCGGGCGCAGCAGTTCCACCGGGTCGTACAGGGCCGCCACCAGGCCCAGGTCCAGCGCCGCGGCTTCAGGCACGAGCTTGGCCAGGTCGCGCGCCACCAGCGCGGCCAGCGCGCCGGCCGCCTCGGGCGACAGCACGGACGGGCCCACGTCGGCGCCCGGCGAGAGTTCGATGGCGAAGGCGCCCAGGCAGCTTAGGGACTGTTTTTGCATGAGCATACGGTGGCGTCGGGTTATCATCCCATCATACCCGCGCACCGTTACCGTCAGGAGTGAAGCCGATGTTGCCCACCCGTCGAGTCGCCATCATTGGCGGCGTCCGCATCCCTTTCTGCCGCAACAACACGGCGTACCACGACGTGGGCAACCTGGGCATGTCGATCAAGACCCTCGGCGCGCTGGTGGAGAAATTCAAGCTGCACGGCGAAGTGCTGGGCGAAGTGGCCATGGGCGCCGTGCTCAAGCACAGCAGCGACTGGAACCTGGGCCGCGAGGCCGCGCTGTCGTCGGGCCTGTCGCCGGCCACGCCGGGCATCACGCTGCAGCGCGCCTGCGGCACCGGTCTCGACACGGTGATCACGGTGGCCAACAAGATCGCCCTGGGCCAGATCGAGGCCGGCATCGGCGGTGGCTCGGACACCACGTCCGACGTGCCCATCGTGGTGAACAAGCGCCTGCGCCGCCGCCTGCTGGACGCCAACATGGCGCGCAGCCTCGGCGCGCGGCTGAAGGCCTTCAAGGGCTTTTCGTTCAAGGAGTTCAAGCCCGAGTTCCCGGGCGTGGGCGAGCCGCGCACCGGCAAGTCCATGGGCGAGCACTGCGAAGCGATGGCCAAGGAATGGCAGATCACGCGCGAGGCGCAGGACGCGCTGGCCGCCGCTTCGCACAAGAACGCCGCCGCCGCTTACGAGCGCGGCTTCTTCACCGACCTGGTGGCGCCGTTCCGCGG
>NZ_JAIBFH010000339.1 GCF_019459675.1 Arenimonas sp. | reverse complement strand
TGAAGAGATGCCTCGCCCAACGTTTGAAATTCACCATGAGCCCGATGCGCCTCCGCCGCCGAATCCCCCCCCCCCCCCCCCCCCCCCCCCCCCCCCCCCCCCCCCCCCCCCCAACACCCCCCCGCCCCCCACGGGCCGCGGCGCAGTCCGCCGGACAGGGCTGCTAGAATCAAGGCCCCGTGAAAACGAATTCCCCGGCCTTCCATGACGGTCCATCGCAACGTCCTTGAGCTCATCGGCGAGACGCCCATCGTCCGCGCCCAACACCTTGATACCGGCCTGTGCGAGCTGTACCTCAAGCTCGAGTGCATGAACCCCGGTGGCTCGATCAAGGACCGCATCGGCCTGAAGATGATCGAGGCCGCCGAGGCCCGCGGCGACCTGCAGCCCGGCGCCACCCTGGTGGAAGGCACGGCCGGCAACACCGGCATCGGCCTGGCGCTGGTGGCCCAGCAGAAGGGCTACCGCCTGCTGCTGGTGGTGCCGGACAAGATGAGCCGGGAAAAAATCTTCAACCTGCGCGCCATGGGCGCCGAAGTGCTGCTCACGCGTTCGGACGTGGCCAAGGGCCATCCCGAGTACTACCAGGACATGGCCGCGCGCATCGCCGCCGAAACGCCTGGCGCCTACTTCGTCAACCAGTTCGGCAACCCCGACAACCCGGCCGCGCACGAACACGGCACCGGCCCCGAGATCTGGCGCCAGATGGACCACGACATGGACGCCATCGTGTTCGGCTGCGGCAGCTCGGGCACGATGACCGGGCTTTCGCGCTTCTTCGCCAAGGCGGCGCCGCACGTGGAGCTGGTGCTGGCCGACCCGGTCGGGTCCATCCTTACCCAGTACATCAACGAGGGCGTGCTGAGCACCAAGTCCGGCAGCTGGCTGGTGGAAGGCATCGGCGAAGACTTCCTGCCCGACATCTCCGACTTCACCCGCGTCACGAAAGCCTACGCCGTGTCCGACAAGGACAGCTTCCTGGCCGGCCGCGAACTGCTGATGAAGGAAGGCGTGCTGGGCGGTTCGTCGTCGGGCACGCTGCTGACCGCCGCGCTGCGCTACTGCCGCGAACAGACCACGCCCAAGAAGGTGGTGGTGTTCGTCTGCGACACGGGCAACAAGTACCTGTCCAAGATGTACAACGACTACTGGATGCTGGACAACGGCTTCCTGGAACGCCCGGTGCACGGCGACCTGCGCGACCTGATCCTGCGGCCCTACGCCCAGCGCGACACGGTGGTGGTGGCGCCCACCGACAGCCTGCAGGTGGCCTACCAGCGCATGAAGATGTACGACGTGTCGCAGCTGCCGGTGATGGTGGGCGACGAGATCGTCGGCATCGTCGATGAAAGCGACGTGCTGATGCACGTGTTCGGCCAGGACACGCGCTTCCAGGAGCCCGTGTCCACCGCCATGGTGAGCAAGCTCGACAAGCTCGAGGTCACTTCGCCGATGGCCGCGCTGCTGCCGGTGTTCGACCGCGGCCACGTGGCGATCGTGATGGACGGGGTGAGGTTCCTGGGCCTGATCACCCGCATCGACCTGCTGAACTACCTGCGACGCCGGGCCCAGTGACGGGGCTGAACCGCAGGCCGACGGAGCAGCGCGCGCGCCGCAGGGGCGCCCCGGGCGAACTGCTATGCTCCAGCCGCCCATCCGCCGCCCCGGTGCCCTGTTTCGCGCGATGAACGCCCAGACCCTTCCCCCACTGCCGGCCAGCCAACGACGCATCGGCGAACTGCTGGTCGAGCGCCAGCTCGCCACGCGCGCCGACATCTCCAAGGCCCTGGCGTTCCAGCACCAGTTTGGCGGGCGCCTGGGCAGCATCCTGGTGCGCCTGGGCGCGCTGTCGGAGGAGTCGCTGCTGCCGGTGCTGGCGGTGCAGCTGGACATGGCCCTGCTTGAAAGCGCCGAGTGGCCGCAGGACGCAGCCGCCATCCGCCGCGTCGCCCAGGCCAGCGGCCTGGTGGTCGACTGGTGGGTGGACAACGGCGTGGTGGGCTGGGAAGTGGAGGGTGCCGGCATCGTCCTGGTGGCCCGCGACCCGCTTGACCCGTCGATCAACGAAATCCTCGAGCAGCGGCTCGAACCCGGCCGATGGTCGTGGCGCCTGGTGCGCAGCCAGGACATCGACCGCTTCATCGACATGGCCGCGCGCGCCGAACGCAGCGAGGACGACTTCGGTGACGACGACGTCAGCCACCTGCGCGAACTGGCCGAGGAAGCGCCCGTCATCGAACTGGTGAACAACCTGCTGGCCCAGGCCATGGACCAGCGCGCATCCGACATCCACATCGAGCCCGAGGAGCAGTGCTTCCACGTGCGCCTGCGCATCGACGGCATCCTGCACAACAAGCTCACCCTGCCGGCCAGCCGCTACCCGGCGGTGGCTTCGCGCGTGAAGCTGATCTCGGGCATGGACATCGCCGAGCGCCGGCTGCCGCAGGACGGCCGCCTGAGCACGCGCGTCAGCGGCCAGGACGTGGACATCCGCGCCTCGGCGGTGCCGGCGGTGCACGGCGAATCGCTGGTGCTGCGCCTGCTGCCCAAGGAGCGCAAGGACCTCAGCCTGGAGCGGCTGGGCTTCACGCCGCGCGACCTGGCGCTGTTCCGCAACTGGGCGCGCGAGCCGCACGGCATCGTGCTGGTGACCGGCCCCACCGGCTCGGGCAAGTCCACCACCCTTTACGGCACGCTGGAGGAAATGAACCAGCGCGACCGCAAGATCATCACCGTCGAAGATCCGGTGGAATACCAGGTGGGCGGCGTCACCCAGATCCAGGCCGTGGCGGACATCGGCTACACGTTCGCCCGGGCGCTGCGCGCGATCCTGCGCCAGGACCCGGACGTGATCATGATAGGCGAAATCCGCGACCTGGAAACCGCCGAGATCGCGGTGCAGTCCGCGCTCACCGGCCACCTGGTGCTGTCCACCCTGCACACCAACGACGCGGTGAGTGCCTTCACCCGCCTGATCGACATGGGCGTCGAGCCCTTCCTGGTGGCCACCAGCGTGCGCGCGGTCCAGGCGCAGCGCCTGGTGCGCTGCGTCTGCCCCGACTGCAGCGAGCCGGCCGAGGTGCTGCCCGCGGTGGCGCGCCTGGTGGCGCCGCTGCTCGACGCCGGTTCGACGCCCGCCAACTGGCGGCGCGCGGTGGGCTGCCCGCGCTGCCAGGGCACCGGCTACCGCGGCCGGCTGGGCATCTACGAACTGGTGGACGTTACGCCGGAAATGCAGGAGCTGGTGCTTGAGCGCGCCACCGCCGAGCGCATGCGCGCGATGGCGGCGTCGCAGGGCAGCCGCACGCTGCGCGAGGACGGCCTGATGAAAGCGCGCGCCGGCCTGACCACGGTGGACGAGGTGGTGCGGGTCACCGGCGGCCTGGCGGCTGAAGCCTGAGCCCATGCAGTTCCGCTACCAGGCAATCGACCAGAGTGGCCACGCCGTGTCGGGCCTGGCCGATGGCCGCACCGAGCGCGAGGTCGCTCGCCAGCTGACGCAGCAGAACCTCACGCTGCTGTCGCTGGCCGAGGCCGGCGAAACCCAGGTGCGCCGCCGCCGGGGCAAGTCGTCGCTGCGCGAGCTGCAGCTGGTGCTGCAGGAGTTCACCACGCTGCTCGAGGCCGGCGTGTCGCTGGTCACGTCGCTGTCGTCGCTGGCCAAGTCCAGCCACCATCCTCAAATCACCGGCGTGTTCGCCGAGCTGGAAAAAGCGGTGCGCCGCGGCGACAGCTTCAGCGCCGCGCTGCGCGTGTCGGGCCTGCCGGTGCCCGAGTATTTCCATCAGCTGGTGGAGGCGGGCGAGGCCACCGGCCGCCTGGCCGAGTCGCTGCGCGGCGGCGTCGAACAGTTCGAATACGACCAGCGGGTGACGTCCGAGATCCGCTCGGCCCTGGTTTATCCGGCGGTGCTGGTGTTCTCGGGCATCGCCTCGGTGTCGATCATTTTCCTGTGGGTGGTGCCGCGCTTCGGCAGCCTGCTGACCCAGCATGGCGACACCATGCCGGCCCTTTCGCGCTGGACCATCGGTGCCGGCGTCTGGTTCAGCGACCACGTGTGGCTGGTGGTGGCGGCGCTGGCCCTGGCGCTGCTGGGCCTGCGTTCGGTGCTCAACCGCCCGGGCATCCGCGACCGCCTGGCCGAGTTCGCCGCCGGCCTGCCGGTGATCGGTGAATGGCTGGTGGAAGCCGAGGTCGGTCGCTGGGCCAGCACCCTGGCTGCCCTGCTGACGGGCAAGGTGGAGTTGATCCGGGCGCTGGGCCTGTCGGCAGGCTCGGTGCGGCTTGCCTTCCTGCGCAGCCGCCTGACCCAGGTGGCCAAGTCGGTGAAGTCGGGCGCGACGCTGTCGGCCGCCCTGCGCGAACACCGCGCGCTCAATCCCACCGGTTACGACCTGGTGGCGGTGGGCGAAACCAGCGGCGAATTGCCCAAGCTTCTGTCGGCGCTGGCGCGCCTGTACGAAACCACGGGCCGCGACCGTATTAAGCGCGCGTTGCAATTGATCGAGCCGCTGGCGATTATTATCATCGGCAGCGTCATCGGCGTGATCGTCACGGCCATCATCCTGGCGATCACCAGCGTCAACGATGTTCCGCTCTGACGCGGCCCCCACGGAGTCCCCCATGCTTGCCCCCAGGAAGTCCGCCGGTTTCTCCCTGCTTGAGATGCTGGTCGTGTTGGTCATCATCGGGCTGATTGCCAGCCTGGTGGGTCCGCGCCTGTTCAGCCGCGTCGACACGTCCAAGGTGCAGGTCGCCGATACCCAGGTGCGCATGCTGCGCGGCGCCGTCGAAACCTACCGGCTTGAAGTCGGGCGGCTGCCGGCAGCGGACGAAGGCCTGGCCGTGCTTTACGCGCCGCCTGCCGACGAGCGGCTCAAGGCGCGCTGGCGTGGCCCCTACCTGGACGAGCAGGTGCCGCTCGATCCCTGGGACAATCCCTACGTCTACAGCATCCCCGGCGCCAACGGGATGCCCTTCGCGCTTTACTCGCTGGGCGCCGACGGCGTGCGCGGCGGCGAGGGCAACGATGCCGACATCGGGTTCCTGCCGACCCAATGAGGCGCGGCTGCGCCAGCCGGGTCGGTCGCGGTGGCTTCAGCCTGCTTGAACTGCTGGTGGTGCTGGCCTTGATCGGCATGCTCAGCGCCGTGGTGGCGCCGCGCCTGGCGCGAACCTACGACGCCATCGCCGGCAGCGGCGAACGCGACGAGGTCGTGCGCCAGATGGAAAGGCTGCCGCTGCTTGCGCGCCACGACGGCCAGGCCATCGTGATCGGGCGCGGCGACCGCGCGGCGCTGTCGAGTCGCATCACGCTGCCCGAGGGCTGGTCGGTAAGCCCGCTGGAAGAACTGCGGATCGAAGCGAGCGGCGTCTGCCATCCCGCTCGCCTGAGCGTGTCCGGGCGCGGCGTGGTCGAAGTGCGCCAACTCACCGCGCCGGCCTGCGAGGTCCGTGATGAAGAGTAGGGCGCGCGCGCGCGGCTTCTCGCTGCTTGAAGCGGTGGTGGCCCTGGCCATACTCGCGGCCGCGGGCATGGCGCTGTTCGCGGCGATGACGCAGTCGGTGCAGATGGTGGGTCGCGCCGAGCGCGCGCGCGACGCCGACCTGGCGCTGCGCAATTCCCTGGCCTGGGTCGACCTGGTCAACCCCATGGACGAGCCCACGGGCGAGCGCGACATCGGCCCCTACCAATTGCGCTGGCGGGCCGAGCTGCTGGAACCGCCGCGCGACGGCACCACCGGTTACCTGCAGCCGGGCCTGTACCAGATCGGCCTTTATCGCATGGAGCTTGAACTCTGGCGCGACGGCACGCTCGAGCGTGAGGCCGAACTCAACCGCGCCGGCTTCCGCCAGGTGCGCAAGCGCCAGGTCCTGTGACCATGGCGCGCGCTCGCTTCCCGGCACGCAGCCGCGGCTTCTCGCTGCTCGAGGCCATCGTCACGCTGGTCATCGTGGCCTTGATCGTTACGCTGCTGATGCAGGCGCTGGCCCAGTCGCTGGACCTTCGCGAACGTCTGCTGCGCCACCAGCGCCTGGCCACGGTGGCCAGCCTGCAGGAGCAGTGGTTCCGGGAAACCGTGTCCAGCTCGATGGCCGACCTGGGCGACGGGCTGGGTCGCATGGCCGGCACCGGCGACACGCTGGAGCTGGTGACCTCGGTCCCGCTGGGCGACGGCGGCCTGCAGCGGGTGAAATGGTGGCTGCAGCCGGTGCCCGGCGGCCTGGCGCTGCACTACTCCGACAGCACCTGGGACGACCTGGTGGTGGTGGCCGGCCCGCTGCAGGACGCCAGCTTTGCCTACCTCGACGGCGCCCTGGAATGGAGCGGGCGCTGGGAGCCGGAAGCCGAGGCGACCGACATCCTGCCGCGGATGGTTCGCCTGCAGGCCAACACCGCCACTGGCGAACTGCAGTGGCTGGTGCCCGTTGCGGCCCATCCGCGCGTGCCCGGCTACCTGCGTCCGCAAGATGCCGCCAGTGGCCTCTGACCTGCGCCGGGCGCCGCCGCGACAGTCCGCCGGCTTCGTGCTGGCGGTGACGCTGTGGCTGTTGGCCGGCATCGCCATCGTGGTCGGCCTGATTACGCTATGGAGCCTGGACGAAGTCCGCGATGCCGCCCGCGACCGCGAACGCGTCGAGGCGCAGCTGGAATTGATGGGCACGCGCGACACCTTGCTGTATCTCGCCTCCACCCGCGACATCACCATCGCCGGCCTGCCCACCGAAGCCCTGTCCGAAGAAGAGCGCGCCACGCGCCTGCTCAAGGAGTTCGGCGCCTTCGACCGCAGTCCGCGCGGAGGGGAACTGCGGCTCGACGGGCAGCCCTACCTGGGCCTGGGCAGCAGCGCTTTCCTGATGCAGGACGAATCGGGGCTTTACTCCCTGGTATGGCCGGCGGCCGACAACCTGGACCGGTTCCTGGCCTCCCGCGGGATGGACAGCAAGAAGATCCCCGGGCTGCGCGACCCGCTGCTGGACTACATCGACCAGGACCAGCTGACCCGCCTGCATGGCGCGGAAGCCGGGGACTACGAGCGCGAGGACCTGCCCGCGCCACCCAACCGCCGCCTGCTCCTGCCCAAGGAAGTGGGACGCGTGATGGGCTGGCGCGACTTGCCGAGGGAACAGCGCAACCAGATCGTGGAGTTGAGCACGACCTACTACGCCGGAGCCGTCAACCTCAACACCATGCCGCCCGCGCTGCTGCCGGGGTGGCTGCAGGGCTGCCCGGAAACCTGCGACACCTTCCGGGCGCAGCGCGAGCTGCGGCCGTTCCGCAGCAGCCTCGAGGTCGAGACCCTGCTGGGCGTGCGGCTGCCCGGCGACGGCGCCGTGGAGTACCGGTACGCGCCCTCCGATGTCCTGCGCCTGACGCTGTGGGGTCGTACAGGCGCGGCGTTGCGCATCCATGTACAGTTGACGCCCTTGGCCGACCAGACCGGTCCCTGGTCCATCCTCGCTGCTTATCCCGTGCCGCGCCCAGCCCTGAATGCGACTCCGAAACCAACTAGCAGCGCTTTTTTCGCCGACGCGCCGACTGATCGGCCCTGAGGCCACCCTCCTGCACTCTGGCGGCGCCCTCGGGCCCCGGGAGTGGGTGGTTGCGCGTGCGGACTGCCAGTACCACCCCTTCGATTTCTCCGAGCTGCCGCTGCGCCAGCGCGCGCCCGCGGCGCTGATGGCCGTGCGCCGGCATGAGCCTGCACCCGGCGCGCGTCATTACCTTGCCTGGGAAGGCGGCGTCGCCCATGCCTGGATCTGGTCGCAGCCGGACGAACAGGCGGGCGACGACGACGCGGGCTGGATTCCGGAAACCCTGCTGCGGGCGCCGCCGCTGTTCGATGGCCCGCGCCTGCTGGCGCAGATGCGCGGTTTCGAGGGCCAGCTGTGGAGCGACGGTCGGCTCCGGGCCAGCCGCTGGTGGCCCGACGTGCCCCGGGCCGATGCCTGGCGTCGCTTCCTGCGTGCCGGTGGCCTGGGACCCGAAGGTGACGGCGAACCGCCCATCCCCGAGGTGCTGCCGTGGTTGCCGCAGCCCTGGGGCGACAAGTCCCGGCGCCTGCCGGGCTCGCCCGCGGCGCTTGAGCGGCTGGCATGGACGGCGGGCATCGGCCTGCTGGCGCTGGGCCTGGGCTGGCAGCTGGCGGCCCAGGCGAACTGGTCGTTCGCGCTGGCGCGGGTGGAGTCGCGGGTCGAAGCGCTGCGCGCGCAGGC
>NZ_JAIBFH010000335.1 GCF_019459675.1 Arenimonas sp. | reverse complement strand
AAGGCCCGGCAGGGGCAGGGCCAGCAGCAGCGCGGCCAGCAGGCGCCAGGTGAGCGGCATCATGGTTTCTTCCCCTTGGCGGGTGACGGGTCGCGCGCGCAGCGGAACCCCAGGTTGCGGGTGGTGTCGCGGCCTTCCAGCGCCGACAGCATCGCCACGCGCATCAGGACGGCGTAATTCTCGCGATCGTCCATGGACAGGGCGCCGGCGCCGCAGAAGCGCATCTGGTCGGGATCGCCCTGGTCGCGGTTGTCGCCCGAGACCAGCATGGCCGAGTGGTCCTCCACCCATTCCCAGACCAGGCCGTGCAGGTCCTGCACGCCGTGCACGTCGGCGGGCGAACGACCCACTTCGGGCAGGGCGCTGCCCGAAGGCACCGAGTACCAGGCCAGGATGCGTTCGCGCCAGGCCGGGTCGCTGCGGGCGTCGGCGCGGGTGGCGTCGGCCGCCGCGGCGTATTCCCACTCCGACCAGGTCGGCAGCCGCGCGCCCCGGGCTTCGCAGTAGGCCTGCGCGGCGAACCAGCTCACCTGCACCACCGGCTGCGCCGGCGTTGCCTGCGGGCCGGGATCGAGCGGGCCCCGCCATTTTTCGAGGTAGCGCGGTTCGGCGAACACGGTAGGCGCCTTGCCGCGCTGCCACTGCGGATGCCGCTTCACGAACGCCAGGTATTCGGCGTTCGTGACGGGCCGGCGCTGCAGTTCGAACGGGGCGACCTTCACGACGCCGCCGGTGTCCTCGTAGCGCAGCACCGAGCGGAATTCACCGCCCGGCAGCGGCGCCCAGCCGGCCTCGGCCCCCGGCAGCGCGGGGGCCAGGCAGAGCAACAGTGCCAGGGTGCGCCGCATGTCAGTGCGCCGCGCCTTCCGAGCGCTCCGTGCCGGCGCGGACCCTGGCCACTTCTTCCTTCGTGACCTGGCCGCCGCCGTTGCCCCAGCTGTTCTTGACGTAGGTGAGGATGTTGGCCACCTCGTCGTCGGTCAGCTGGCTCATCGGCGGCATCACCGAGTTGTAGTCCTGGCCGTTGACGGTGACCGGGCCGCTCAGGCCGTTGAGCACGACGTTGACCAGCGCCTCGTTGCCCTTGGCCAGGTAGTCCGACCCGGCCAGCGGCGGGAACACGCCCGCCATGCCCTTGCCGTCCGGCTGGTGGCAGGTGGAGCAGGTGCCGGCGAACAGCGCCTCGCCTGCCTTGACCTGGTCTTCCTTCGTCAGCGTGCCGGCCGCGAAGGCTGCGGCCGCGTCTGCCACGGGTGCAAGGCTGGCCGCCTTGTCGCCGAGGTAGGTGGAGTCGACTTCCTTGCCCGAATAGATTTCCAGGTTCGGCTCGCCCTCGACCTTCATGATCGCCAGCGCGCCCTTGTTGAAGGCGCGGAACAGCGAGTGGTCCACCAGCACGTAGCTGCCCGGCACTTCGGTGCGGAACTCGGTGATGGCGGCGCCGCCTGCCGGGATCAGCGTGGTCTGGACGTTTTCCTGGTACTTGGTGCCGCCTTCGAACCAGACCTTGTCAAAGATCTCGCCGATCACGTGGAAGCTCGAGATCAGGTTCGGGCCGCCGTTGCCCACGTACATGCGCACGCTCTCGCCGACGTTGGCCTTGAGCGCGTTGTCGCCGGTGAGCGCACTCTCCGAGCCGTTGAAGAGTACGTACGTGGGGTTTTCGTCGATCGCGCGCTGCATGTCGAACGGCGCGTGGCCCTTCTCGCGGTACTTGCTGGTGGTGTAGAAGTCGCCCTGCATCACGTAGAACTCCTTGTCCACCGCCGGCAGGCCTTCCGGCGGCTCGACCAGGATCAGGCCGTACATGCCGTTGGCCACGTGCATGCCGACCGGTGCCGTGGCGCAGTGGTAGACGTACAGGCCGGCGTTGAGCGCCTTGAAGGTGAACTGCGAGCTGTGGCCCGGGGCCGTGAACGTGGACGCCGCGCCGCCACCGGGACCGGTGACGCCGTGCAGGTCGATGTTGTGCGGCATCTTCGAATCGGGGTGGTTGTTGAGGTGGAACTCCACCGTGTCGCCCTGGCGCACGCGGATGAAGCTGCCCGGCACCGTGCCGCCGAAGGTCCAGAAGGTGTAGGTGACGCCTTCGGACATTTCCATGTCCACTTCCTTGACCTCCAGGTTCACCACCACCTTGGCCGGCGCGGTGCGGCCGGTGGCCGGCGGCACGAGCGGGGGGCTGGTCAGGATGGCGTTGATCGGCTCTCCTTGCGGCGGACCGAAGTCGCCGGGCGTGGCGCTGCCCGAGGTGTCCTTGGCGGCATCGCGCGTGTCCAGCGTGGCGTTGGGGTTGTCGCGGCCGCAGCCGGCGAGCGCAAGCGGGATCGCGATGGCGAGGGCGAGCAGATGGCGTTTCATGGTGGTGCTCCTGTTTCCAAGGTCGATGTGGTCGATGGACACAGCTTCCGGCCAAACCAGTGCGGGCGTTACTGATGTAGGTCAACCGGAACGTCGCCGGCCAGAGCATGCACCCATTTGCGCTGGAGCGTCTGTTCGGTAACCCGGGCCTTCTTCGCCGCGCTTGACTTGGCTCAATGAAGCCAACGCAGCCCTTGGCCAGCATGGGCCAAGGCCTGATCCGGGCCATCATCGGGAACCACCATGAAGCTTCGTTGTTGCATCGCCATGGCTCTGGCCTGCGGCGCCAGCCCGGCCGCCTTCGCCGAAACGGGCGACGCCGGAACGTGGACAGCGAACGTCCGCTACCGCCACGAAACCGTCGACGACGACGCCTTCGCGCGCCGCGCCGACGCCGACACCCTTCGCCTGCGCCTGGGCTGGAGCCGCGCGTTTTCGTCGGGATTTTCGATGGGCGTGGAAGGCGAGGGCGTGGCCGAACTCAACGACAACTTCAACTCCGGCGCCAATCGCCGGACGGCCTATCCGGTGGTTGCCGACGCACGCGCTCTGGAAGTGAACCAGGCCTGGGTGGGCTGGCGCGGCAAGACCGGTGGTGCGGTGCTGGGCCGGCAGCGCATCCTGCTCGACAACCAGCGCTTCATCGGCAACGTCGGCTGGCGCCAGAACGAGCAGACCTTCGACGCGCTGGCGCTCGACGCCAGGCCGTCCGACAAGATCATGCTGCGCTACTACTACCTTGACCGCGTGCACCGCGTTTCCGGCGACGAGGCCATCGACCCGCGGGCGCGCGAACGCGACCTGCAGGGCCACCTGCTCAACGCGTCCTGGACGCTGCCGGTGGGCACGCTGGTGGGTTACGCCTACCTCGTGGAAGACCGCGACGTGGCCACCGCGTCCACGCAAACCCTGGGCCTGCGCTGGACCGGCGCCCGCACCGTCGGGGCCAATGCCTGGGGCTGGACGCTGGAAGGCGCCACCCAGGGCGACCACGCCGACAACCCGCGCAGCGTGGACGTGGACTACTGGCTGGCCGAAGGCGCGCTCACGCGCTCGGGCATCACCGGCAAGCTGGGCTGGGAGCACCTGGGCGGCGATGGCACCAACGCATTCCAGACGCCACTCGCCACGCTGCATGCGTTCAACGGCTGGGCCGACAAGTTCAGCACCACGCCCGCCAATGGCCTCGAGGATCGTTACGCGTCGGTCGGCGGCAAGTTCGGCCGCGGCAAGCTGCAGGACAAGCTGGTCTGGACGGTGGCGTGGCATGACTACGCCGCCGACCGCGGCGGCGCCAGCTATGGCACCGAACTGGATGCGTCGTTGGGCTTCCCGCTGCCGGGTGGCCTGAGTGGGCTGGTGAAGGTGGCGGACTACCGCAGCGACGGTTTTGCGCGCGACACGCGCAAGGCGTGGCTCCAGGTGGAGTGGAACTACTGACCCTCAGGCATCCGGGTTGGCGCCGATGCCGCTGGCCGCACGAGAAAAAGGCCCCGCCGATGCGGGGCCTCTTTTTTTCACGGTTGCAGGGTGCAGGGCTCAGTAAACGTCATCGACCGTGTTGGTGATGTTGAACTTGCCGGTGGGCGTGATCAGGCGCGCGTCGTCGATCACCGCCTTCAGGGTCAGCGTCTTGTCGTCCACCACCACGATGGCCGAACGCTGGTCCTTGCCGTTCCACACCGAGAACCACACCTCGTTGCCCGCGGCGTTGTATTCCGGCTGCACCACCCGCTTCGGGCCCTCGCCCAGGTTCGCCCACTCGGCGATCGGCAGCACCTTGAAGCCGGCGTCGAGGTTGTTGATGTCGAACACCGCCACGCTCTGCGAAACCTTCGCGTCCGGGTTGAGTGGCGAATCCACCCACAAGTTGCTGGATTCGGGATGGGTCTTGATGAACAGCGAACCGCCGCCCTGGCCGTGCAGCACTTCCACCACCTTCCAGGCGAACTCGGCGTGTTTCTCCGGGTCGGTGCCGATCAGGGTGATGTTGTCGTTGCCCAGCGCCGACGTGCCCCAGACCGGGCCGTACTTGGGATGCACGAAGTTGGCGCCGCGGCCCGGGTGCGGGATCTTCTCCACGTCGATCAGGCCGACCATGCGCTGTTCCTTCGAGTCCACCACGGCGATCTTGTCGCTCTGGTTGGCAGCGGTCAGGAAGTAGCGCTTGGTCACGTCCCAGCCGCCGTCGTGCAGGAAGCGCGCGGCGTCGAGCGTGGTCACCCTGAGGTTGGCCAGGTCGCTGTAGTCCACCAGCAGGATGCGGCCGGTTTCCTTGACGTTGACGATGAACTCGGGGTGCTGGTGGCTGCCGACGATGGCCGCCACGCGCGGCTCCGGGTGGTATTCCTGCGTGTCCACGGTCATGCCGCGGGTGGAGACGATCTTCAGCGGCTCCAGGGTCGGGCCGTCCATGATCACGTACTGGGGCGGCCAGTAGCCGCCGGCGATCGCCAGCTTGTCCTCGAAGCCCTTGAACTTCGACGTCTCGATGGAGCGCGCCTCGAGGCCGATCTTGATCTCGGCCACGCGGTCGGGCATCGGCATCCACATGTCGATCAGGTCCACCTTGCCGTCGCGGCCGATGGTGTAGACGTAGCGGCCCGAATGCGAAACGCGCGAGATGTGCACGGCGTAGCCGGTCTTGATGATGTTGATGATCTTCTTGGTGTCGCCGTCGATGAGGGCGATCTCGCCCGAGTCGCGCAGCGTCACCGAGAACACGTTGGCCAGGTTGTAGTCGTTCATCTGGCGGGTCGGGCGTTCGGCCACCGGCACCAGCACCTTCCAGCTGTTCTTCATCTCCGGCATGCCCCACTCGGGCGGGCTGGGCGGCGTGTGCTGCAGGAAGCGCGCCATCAGGTCCACCTGGTCGGCGGAGAGTTCACCACCGGTGCCGAAGTTGGGCATGCCGCCGGGCGAGCCGAAGTTGATCAGCGCCTTGAGGTAGTCGGTGCCCTTGGCCTGGGTGAGGTCGGGCGTGAGCGGCTTGCCGGTGGCGCCCTTGCGCAGCACGCCGTGGCAGCCCGCACAGCGCTGGAAGAAGATGTCGGTGGCCTGGGCGAACTCGGCTTCGGTCATGTCCGGCGCGCCGGCGGTGCGCACCTGCTTGACGTCCGTGGCGGTGACCGTGCTCGGGGCGCCCTTGTAGGCCGCGACGGCCTGCGAGGTTCCCGGGTGCGCCTGGCCCTGGGCCGGGTCGGAAGCGCCCGCGATGGCCTTGCGTGCGGTGGCCACCTGGGCCGGCGTGAAGCGCACGTCGCTGTCGTTGAACTCGTCCATCACGTGGTTGAGGATGGCCGAGATGTCGGCGTCGCCCAGGTGGCTCATCGCGGGCATGACGGCGTTGTAGTCATTGCCGTTGACGGTGATCTTGCCGTTGAGCCCGGCCAGGACGGCCTTCAGGGCCGCCTGCGGATCCTTGGCGATCCAGTCCGAGTCCTTCAGCGGCGGGAACGCGCCGGCGAGGCCGGCGCCGTCGGCCTGGTGGCAGGCGGCACAGTTGGCGAGATAGGCCGCCTTGCCGGCTTCCTCCCCGGATTTCACCGGGCGCTCGTTCACCTGGTCGCTGGCGTTGGCCTGGGCTTGCGCCAGGCCGCTGCCGGCCAGTCCCAGCACCAGGGCAAGCGAAGAACTGATCATGGTTCTCTTCATTGCGGATTCCCCATCGAATGTGTGGACAGCCTGCGGTGGCAGGGCCACCGTCATCACAAGCTTGGGCACGCCTGATTTCGCTTCCCCTGATGTGCATCAAGCGGAGCCATCTTCGTCACACGTGACGGGCAGGTATTTGACGGGCGTCAAACCCGCGCCTTCGCAGGCTGTCGTAGGGTGGGCCAGCCCAAGCCCGAGGTGTCCATGTCCCATCGCATTCCCTGCCTGTTGGTCGCCGCTGTCCTGGCCAGTCCGGCCGCAGCGCTGGAGCCCAGGCAGCTCGACGCCGTGGTGGTGGTGGGCAGCCGCAGTGCCGAGCCGGTGAAACAGGTGGTGGGCACCGTCAGCCGCATCGACCGCGAGCAGCTCGAGCAGCGAGGCGTGCAGACCATCGAGGACCTGGCGCGGCTGGTGCCGGGCATGGACGTGGCGGCCGACCCGAACCGGTTCGGCGCCATCGGCTTCAACCTGCGCGGGCTGGACGGCAACCGGGTGAGCGTGGAGCTGGACGGCATCCCGATGGCCGACGGTTTCGGCGTGGGGCAGTTCGCCCTGGCCGGCCGCGACCTGGTGGAGCTGGGCATCGTGGACCGCGTCGAGGTGCTGCGCGGTCCGGCGTCCACGCTTTACGGCAGCAAGGCCCTGGCCGGCGTGGTCGCGTACTGGCCCCTGGACCCGGCCGAGGCCAGCTGGCGCGACGACGACCAGCGCCTGCTCACGGCCCTGCGCCTGGGCGCCTCGAGCCGCGACCACGGCCGCTGGCTGTCGGGCCGGCTGGTGGCCCGCAGCGCCGACGCGCGTTTCACCACCCTGGTGGCGCTGGGCCGCCGCGAGGGTGACGAGACCCGCAACAACGCCGACGATCCTGGCTTGGCCGCCAACCCGGCGGACTATCGCAACGACAGCGCGCTGGCCAAGTTCGGCTTCGACGCCGGCAGCGCCGGCCGCTGGCTCGCCACGCTGGAACAGGGCCGCGGCGAGCGCCGCACCGACGTGCAGTCGCTGCTGTTCGGGCCCGGCCGTTTCGCCACCACCTACGCGCTGGAGGCCGACGACCGCACCCGCCGGGACCGCGCCAGCCTGGCGGTCGAATGGCCCACGGTCGGCCCGATCGGCCCGGTGCGCGCGCTGCTCTACCGCCAGGACAGCCGCAGCGAACAGCTCAGCGACCAGTACCGCCTGGCCGACCGCGCCACGCCGTTCCCGTCCCAGCGCTTCCGCAGTTTCGAATTCGGGCAGGAAAGCCTGGGCCTGGAGCTCACGGGGCAGTGGCGCGGCGAGTGGGCAGGGCTGTCGCACTGGCAGGTGTTCGGCGTGGACTGGGTGCGGCACGACTATCGCGGCCTGCGCAACGGCAGCGAAACCAACCTGGTCACCGGCGCCACCACGAACGTGATCCTGGGCGAAGTATTCCCCCTGCGCGACTTCCCGAACTCGACGGCGCGCGAAGTGGGCGTGTTCTGGCAGGACGAAATCAGCCTCGGCAAGGGCTGGGCGATCGTGCCCGGCCTCCGCTGGGAATCGTACGCGCTCGACGCGAACCCGGACGCCGTCTGGTCCGCCGACAACCCCACCGTGCAGCCGGCGTCGCTCGACGACGACGCATTCACGCCCAAGCTGGGACTGCGCTGGAGCGGCGATCGCCTGACCGTTTACGGGCAGTACGCGCGCGGCTTCCGCGCGCCGCCGTTCGGCGACGTCAACATCGGCCTGAACCTGCCGGCCTTCAACTACGTGGCCCTGCCCAACCCCGACCTCAGGCCCGAGCGCAGCCACGGCTACGAGCTGGGCCTGCGCTGGAACGGCGAGGCGCTGCAGGCCAGCGCGGCGATCTACGAAAACCGCTTCGAGGACCTGATCGAATCGCGCGCCAACCTCGGCCGCAACGGCGACGGCCAGCTGGTGTTCCAGTCCATCAACCGCGATCGCGCGCGCATCCGCGGCGCCGAGCTCGAGGCACGCTGGGCGCTCGATGCGCTGTCGGACCACGCGCGCGGCGTGTATGCCGACCTGTCGGCCTCGTGGATCGAGGGCGACGACACCGCGCGAAACCAGCCGCTCAATTCGGTGCCGCCGCCGCGCGCCAGCCTTGCGCTGGGCAGGCTTTCCGACGACGGCAGCCGCGGCGCCGAACTGCGCCTGAGCGGCGTGCGCGCCGTCACCCGCGCCGACCAGACCGCCGGCGCGCTGTACCTGCCGCCCGGCTATTCCACCTGGGACCTGCACGCCTGGACCGACCTGGGCGACAACGTGCGCCTGAACCTCTCGCTCACCAACCTCACCGACCGCCGCTACTGGGACTGGTCGACGCTGCGCGGCCTCCCCGCCGGTGCCGCCGACGTTGATTTCTACTCGCGGCCCGGCCAAGGCGCGAGCCTGGGACTGCGCGTGGAATTCTGATCCGGGTTGACGAGGATCAGGGTTGATTCGCGGCGCCGGTGCTGGAATGCCGCCATGGACAACCCCACCCCGAACTTCCTGGACCTGCGCGACCTGCCTGCCCCCGAACCGCTGCTGCGCGCCTTGGCGGCCGTGGACGCACTGGCCGTCGGCGCCATGCTTTGCGTACTGACGCCGATGCGGCCCGAGCCACTGCTGGAGCACCTGCGCTTGCGCCGGCTCGCCCATTCGGTCGCGGCGCACGAGGGCGGTGGCTGCGCCGTCACGGTCTGGACCGAAGATGGCCCGGCTGTCGATTGAGCGCGGCCCGGACGTTGCCGAGCCGGGCATCTACCTGCGCAGCGTGCCGGCCTGGGGTGCGCTGGCAGGGCTGATGCTGCTGGCCGAAGGTCCGGCGCTGCTGGCTTCGCGCTGGTCGCCGGCGACGGTCGCGCTGGTGCATGTGTTCACCCTCGGCGTGCTGGGTAATGCGCTGTTCGGCAGCGTGCTGCAATTCCTGCCCGCGGCGGCCGGCGTGCGCGTGCCCATCGGTGGCAGGTGGGCGAAGGGCCTGCATGCCGCGCTCAACCTGGGGGCCGCCTGCCTGGTGGCCGGATTGTGGTGGTCATCGCCCGGGCTGAGCGCCGCGGGTGCCGCCGGAGTCGGCCTGGCCTTCGCCGGATGGGTCGTGGCGACGCTGCCGGGGGTGTTGGCCAAGGTGCACGGCAGCCTGCTGCATGCCGGCATTGCCCTGTCCCTGCTGGCGGCGCTGGCGACGGCGGCGATGGGCGTGCTGCTGGTGGCGGCGTTGGCGGGCGCCATCGAGCTGTCGATCCTGCGTTGGACCGACCTGCATGCCGCGACTGGTGTGGTGGGCTGGATGCTGGTGCTGCTGGTGGCGGTCAGCCGCGTGGTGATGCCGATGTTCCAAGGCACGCCTGAAGTGCCCGGCCGTATGCAGGGTGCCTGGCTGCTGTGGGTGGCGATCGGGCTTCCCGTGGCGGGGTTTGCGTGGATCCTGGCCGGCCGGAGGGAAGCGCTTGGGGCGCTGACGGCCGTCGCGATGCTGTCGCTGGCGCTTGGCGGACTGTGGCTGCAGCGGCGTGCGCGGCGGGTATCGGGTGCCACGCTCGGCCTCTTCTGGCGCATCGGCCTGGTGTCGCTGGCGCTGGCCGCGGTCGTGGCCTGGCTGCCCGGCGAGCGTGCGGTGCTGGTGGGCGTGCTGGTGCTGGCGGTCGGGCTGCCGATGCTGGTGCTGGGCATGCTGCTGGAAATAGGCGCCTTCCTCGGCTGGATTTCGCTGCACCGGCGCTGCGGCCGCGGCCTGCAGCTGCCTGGCGTGCAGACACTGCTGCCGCCCGCGCGGCGGCTGGTGCTGCTGCGGCTGTTCGCACTGGCCAGCCTGGCGCTGGTGCTTTCCACGCTGTGGCCCGATCCCGTCGGCACGCGGTTCGCCGGCGCGCTGGTCGTCGTGGCGTACGGCGCGCTGGCCCTCGCCCAGCGCGGCGTCGCCAGCGCGGTGCATGACTTCGCCGCCGCCCATCCGCCGCGCTGACGCGGCCCTTCCCCGGAGCACGCCATGACCCCGCAATCACCCCGGCTGGCGCCCCTGCGCCGAGGCATCGACCTGGTGGACGACGCGATGCTGGTGCTGCTGGCCGGGCGCCGCCGCCTGGTGGCGGCTGCGGCCACGGTGAAGCAGAGCGAAGGCCTGCCGGCGCGCGACGCCGAGCGCGAGTCGCGCATCCTCGCCCGCGGGCAGCGCCTGGCGCGACGCCTGGGGCTGCCGGCCGAACTCGCGCGGCGGCAGATGGCGCTGGTGATCGCGGAGGGCTGCCGGCTGCAGGGGCTTGCACCTGACCCCGGTCAAGGCGCTTCGCCCACGGGCGCCGGCATCCTTGCGTCCACCATGACCCAGACCGATACGACCCCGACCCTGCTGCCGCGCTTCCTGCTGCGCGCCTTCCCGCCGCCGGCACGCTGGGCGCCGCTGCTGCGGGGCTTGCCTGCTTCGTGGCAGGCGCGCGCGCTGGAGGCCGCCGTCGGCCATCTGCTCGCCGCGCCGCTGCGCGAGGGCCAGCTCGATTTCATGCAGGGCCGTCGCCTGGGCATCGAAGTGTCCGACCTGGGCTTGCGTTGGGTGCTGGCGCTGGAAGGCGACCGCCTTCGGGCCACCGGCGAACCGGCCGAGGCCACCGTGCGCGGCACGGCCACCGACCTGATGCTGCTGGCGAGCCGGCTGGAAGATGCCGACACGCTGTTCTTCCAGCGCCGGCTCGAGCTCACCGGCGACACCGAGCTCGGCCTCACCGCGCGCAACATGCTCGACCGACTGCCCTGGGAATCGGTGCCGCTGGGCGTGCGCATCATGCTCAACCGCGGCGCGCGGCTGGCCAGCGAGGCGCGCGACGCGCACCGGGGCTAGCCAGGCGCGGTGTGGTCGCGCCTGTGCGTCGCTGGCGTGGCCCATACCCTGGCGAATCGCTACGCCTGCGTACGGCGAAACGGGTTGATGCGAGTCAACGACGGCGACGCAAGGGAGTGAAAGCATCGCGCATTCCTTCACGGAGCCGAGCCATGAATGCCCTTGCTTCCAGCACCCACTCGTTCGATCGAAGCCAGCTGCTCGAATGCGCCAGCGGCACGATGTTCGGCGTCGACGGCGCGCGCCTGCCCAATGGCCAGATGCTCATGTTCGACCGAATCACCGAAATAAGCAGCGAAGGCGGCCGGCACGGCAAGGGCGTCATCCGCGCCGAGCTCGATATCCGCCCCGACCTGTGGTTCTTCGATTGCCACTTCACCGGTGACCCGGTGATGCCGGGATGCCTGGGACTGGACGCGATGTGGCAGCTGGCCGGCTTCTTCCTTCCCTGGCTGGGCGAGCCCGGGCGCGGCCGCGCGCTGGGCGTCGGCGAAGTGAAGTTCAGCGGCCAGGTGCTGCCGACGGCGAAGCGGGTGGACTACGAGATCGACATCCGCCGCGTGCTGCGCGGGCGCCTGTGCCTGGTGATCGCCGATGGCCGCATGAGCGTGGATGGCCGCGGGATCTATACCGCGCAGAACCTGCGGGTGGGCCTGTTCACGTCCACCGAGGGCCTGTGAGCATGCGCAAGGTCGCGATCACGGGCATGGGCATCGTGTCCTGCCTGGGCAATGGGCTGGACGAGGTTTCGTCGTCGCTGCGCGCGGGGCGCTCAGGCATCCGCCACCTGCCGGAGGCGGCCGCGCGCGGCCTGCGCAGCCAGGTCGGCGGTGCGCCCGAGGTCGACCTGGAGGCGCGCATCGACCGCAAGCTGCTGCGCTTCATGGGCGATGCCGCCGCCTATTCGTACCTGGCGATGCAGGCGGCGATCGCCGATGCCGGCCTGGACGATGCACGGTTGCGCGACCTGCGCACCGGGCTGGTCGCCGGATCCGGCGGCGGCTCGGCGCAGTGGCAGGTGGAAGCCGCGGACCTGCTGCGCGCGCGCGGCGTGCGCAAGGTCGGCCCGTGCATGGTGCCGCGCACGATGTGTTCCACGGTATCGGCCAACCTGGCCACCGCCTTCGGCATCCGCGGCGTGAGTTATTCCATCAGCGCCGCGTGCGCGACCTCGGGCCACTGCATCGGCGCGGCGGCCGACCTGATCCGCGCCGGACGGCAGGACATCGTGTTCGCCGGCGGCGGAGAGGAACTGCACTGGGCGATGAGCCTGCAGTTCGATGCGATGGGTGCCCTGTCCACGCAGCGCAACGACGACCCGGCCCGCGCCTCGCGTCCGTACGACGCGGGTCGCGACGGCTTCGTCATCGCCGGTGGCGGCGGCATGCTCGTGCTCGAGGATTACGAGCACGCGCGTGCGCGCGGCGCCCGCATCCACGCCGTGCTGGCGGGCTATGGCATCAGTTCGGACGGCGCCGCCATGGTGGGGCCGTCGGGCGAGGGTGGGGTGGGCTGCATGCGCATGGGGATGGAAGGCGGGGGCACGACAGTCGCTTAACTGAACCCCCACGGCACCTCCACGCTGCGGAGG
>NZ_JAIBFH010000325.1 GCF_019459675.1 Arenimonas sp. | reverse complement strand
CCCCCCCACCCCCTGTTACCCCCAAAAAAACGCCCGGGCCCCCCGGGCGCGGGCGGTTGGGAAGGGCCGGTTGGGGTCCCGGCCGGGGAGGGAGCGGTTACTTGGTGATGTCCACGTCCTTGGTTTCGTGCAGGAACAGGCAGCCGATCACGAAGGTCATCAGCGCAATGCCGATCGGGTACCACAGTCCGTAGTAGATGTTGCCCGTGGCCGCCACCAGCGCGAACGAGATGGTGGGCAGGAAGCCGCCGAACCAGCCGTTGCCGATGTGGTAGGGCAGCGACATGGACGTGTAGCGGATCTTGGTCGGGAACAGCTCCACCAGCCACGCGGCGATCGGCCCATAAACCATGGTCACGTACAGCACCAGGATCGTCAGGATCAGCAGCACCATGGGCTTGTTGATGCGGGCATCGTCGGCCTTCTCCGGGTACTTCGCCTGGGTCAGCGCCGCCTTGAGCGAGGTGTTGAACGCCGCGCCCTGTGCGGTGGCGTCGGCGGGCGCCAGGCCCTCCGCCTCGTAGCTGCTCACCGGCGTCTGGCCGATGCGCAACGTGGCCAAGGTGCCGGCCGGGGCCGGCTCAACCCTGTACGGCACGCCCGCCTTGGCCAGGGCCGCGGTGGCGATGTCGCAGGAGCTGGTGAACTTCTTCTTGCCGATCGGATCGAACTGGAAGCTGCAGGTGTCCGGGTCGGCAACCACCACGGCGGGCGAGCTTTCGCTGGCTTCGGCAATGGCGGGGTTGGCGTAGTGGGTCAGGCCCTGGAACAGCGGCATGTAGGTCAGTGCCGCGATCAGGCAGCCGGCCATCACGATCGGCTTGCGGCCGATCTTGTCCGACAGCCAGCCGAAGAAGATGAAGAACGGCGTGCCGATGATCAGTGCGCCGCCAATCAGCATCCACGTGGTGGTGCTGTCCACTTTCAGCGACTGGGTGAGGAAGTACATCGCGTAGAACTGGCCCGCGTACCACACCACCGCCTGGCCGGCCGTGGCGCCCAGCAGGGCCAGCAGCACAATCTTGCCGTTCTTGGAGAAGAAGCTCTCGGTGATCGGTGCCTTGGACAGCGTGCCGTTCTCCTTCATCTCAAGGAACAGCGGCGACTCCGACAGCTGCATGCGGATCCACACCGAAATGCCCAGCAGCACGATGGACAGCAGGAACGGGATGCGCCAGCCCCACTCGGCGAAGGCCTCGACGCCCACGGTCTCGCGAACCGTCAGGATCACCAGCAGCGACAGCAGCAGGCCGATGGTGGCCGTGGTCTGGATGAAGCTGGTGTACAGGCCGCGCTTGCCGTGCGGCGCATGTTCGGCCACGTAGGTTGCCGCGCCGCCGTACTCGCCGCCCAGCGCCAGGCCCTGCAGCATGCGCAGCACGATCAGGATGACCGGTGCCGCGATGCCGATGCTGCCGTAGCTGGGCAGGATGCCGACCAGGAAGGTCGAGATGCCCATGATGACGATGGTGACCAGGAACGTGTACTTGCGCCCGATCATGTCGCCCAGGCGTCCGAACACGATGGCGCCGAACGGCCGCACCGCGAAGCCGGCGGCAAAGGCCAACAGCGCGAAGATGAAGCCGGTGGTCTCGTTCACGCCGCTGAAGAACTGCGCGGCGATGATGGCGGCAAGCGATCCGTAAAGGTAGAAGTCGTACCACTCGAACACCGTTCCCAGGCTCGAGGCGAAGATCACTTTCTTGTGCCCGGCGGTCAACGGCTTGCCGTTGATGTCGTGCGTTGCGCTTGCGGTGGTGGCCATCAGGTAGTCCCCCGGGTCAGAAGCTGTACTTCACGTGCATGTGCAGGCGGCGAAGGTCGCCGTCCAGCCCGCTTTCGATTTCGCGGTTGCCGTGGATGAATTCGGCGCCGATCTCCAGCTTGGGCAGCACCGTGTAGATCAGGTTGGCGTGGATGGAGCGCGCCGACCTGGTTACGGCCAGCCCGCTGATCAGCGGGTTGTTGTCATACGACGCGGCTGAAACGAACAGGTTGCCGCGCAGCCTGGGATTGAACGCATGGCGCCAGGCCACGTAGCCGCCCTGGCCGTCGAGCGCCTGCAGCGAACCGTCGGCCTGCTGCAGGGGGTCGCTGGCCAGGCCCAGGCCCAGGTAGCGGCCGATGCCGGCGCCGCTGGAGTACATGTAGCGGATGTCGTCGTTGGCGCCCAGGATCCACTTGCCCGAGACGCTGATCGCGAATGCGGTGTCGCTTTCGTCCAGCAGCGG
>NZ_JAIBFH010000317.1 GCF_019459675.1 Arenimonas sp. | reverse complement strand
GAACGGGGTCAGGTTCACTTTCCCCGGCCGATGACAGGTGCTTGCGGGAAAGCCGGGCGGGGAAAGTGAGCCTGACCCCGTTCTTGTGCGTCGAGGGGCGGGGTGGGCGATAATGCCGGTCCTTCCGAAACCCCGGACCGGCTGCGCGGCCTCCTGCGCGGCCCCACCCTGCCCGGCCGCGCCGTCCCCCGCGCCGCCCCGGCCTGATGCGAGAGCCCACGATGCAGTACATCTACACCATGATCGGCGTCAGCAAGACCGTGCCGCCCAAGCGCCAGATCATCAAGGACATCTCGCTGTCCTTCTACCCGGGCGCCAAGATCGGCCTGCTGGGCCTGAATGGCTCGGGCAAGACCACCGTGCTGCGCATCATGGCCGGCGTGGACCAGGACTTCACCGGCGAAGCCCGCCCGGCGCCCGGCATCAAGGTGGGCTACCTGGAACAGGAGCCGCGCCTGAACCCCGAACACACCGTGCGCCAGGCCGTGGAAGAAGGCGTGGGCGACCTGCTGCACGCCCAGGCCCTGCTCGATGCCGTGTACGCCGCCTACGGCGAAGAAGACGCCGACTTCGAAAAGCTCGCCTCCGAACAGCAGCGCCTGGAGTCCATCCTGGCCACCGGCGACGCCGCCACGCTGGAACTGCAGCTGGAAATCGCCGCCGACGCCCTGCGCCTGCCGCCCTGGGAGGCGATCTGCGGCCAGCTGTCCGGCGGTGAGAAGCGCCGCGTCGCACTGTGCCGCCTGCTGCTGAGCAAGCCCGACATGCTGCTGCTGGACGAACCCACCAACCATCTCGACGCCGAATCGGTGGAGTGGCTGGAACAGTTCCTCACCCGCTTCCCGGGCACCGTGGTGGCCGTCACCCATGACCGCTACTTCCTGGACAACGCCGCCGAGTGGATCCTGGAACTCGACCGCGGCAAGGGCATTCCCTGGAAGGGCAACTACAGCGACTGGCTCAACCAGAAGTCCGAGCGCCTTAAGCAGGAAGACTCGCAGGAAAAGGGCCGCCAGAAGGCCCTGCAGAAAGAGCTGGAGTGGTCGCGCCAGAACGCCAAGGGCGGCCGCACCAAGGGCAAGGCCCGCCTGCAGCGCCTGGAAGACCTGCAGTCGGTGGAATACCAGCGCCGCAACGAAACCAATGAACTGTTCATCCCGCCGGGCGAGCGCCTGGGCGACAAGGTGATCGAGTTCAAGAACGTGTCCAAGAGCTTCGGCGACCGCCTGCTGATCGACGACCTGAACATCATCATCCCGCCGGGCGCCATCGTCGGCATCATCGGCCCCAACGGCGCGGGCAAGTCCACGCTGTTCAAGATGATCACCGGCGCCGAAAAGCGCGACTCGGGCGTAGTGAACGTGGGGCACACGGTGAAGATCGCCTACGTGGACGAGAGCCGAGATTCGCTGGACGCCAACAAGAACGTCTGGCAGGCGGTGTCGGGTGGCAGCGACATCATCACCATCGGCAAGGTGGAGATCCAGTCGCGCGCCTACATCGGCCGCTTCAAC
>NZ_JAIBFH010000310.1 GCF_019459675.1 Arenimonas sp. | reverse complement strand
AACGCTTGGCCTTTGGCTGGCCCCGGCCCAGGCCGCGGTGCCCGTGCGCGTGGTGGTGCCCGAGCCGGCGACATTCGGTGAACAGATCCAGCTCACCGGCCCCCTGACCGCGGACCGGGCCGCGGCGCTTTCGCCGCGCGTGGATGGCCGGGTGCGCGACACGCGGGTGGATGCCGGCGCGCGGGTCAAGGCCGGGCAGCTGCTGATGCAGCTCGATGACGCCGTGGCCCGGCATGCGCTGGCGCGCGCCCGGGCGCAGGCCGAAGAAGCCGCCGCCGCCGCGGCCGAGGCGGAGCGCCTGCTGGCCGAGGGTCGCCGCCTGGCGGCCGAAAAGTTCATCCCCAGCAGCCAGGTGGGCACGCTGGAGGCGCGGCTGCAGCAGGCCCAGGCCGTGCTGGCCTCCGCCCGCGCGGCTGCGCGCGAACAGCAGGAGCTGGTGGCGCGGCACGCGCTGCCGGCGCCGTTCGCCGGCGTGGTGGCCGCGCGCAACGCCGAGGCCGGCGAATGGGTGCAGCGTGGCGACAACGTGCTCGACCTGGTGGCCACCGACCGCGTACGCCTGGACGTGCAGGTGCCGCAGGAGCGTTTCGCGGCGCTGGCGGGCCAGGCCAAGGTCGAAGTGTTCCCCGACGCCCTCGACGGCGTCGCCCTGCCTGCCCGGATTGAGGCGCGGGTGCCCGTCAGCGATCCGCTGGCGCGCACCTTCCTGCTGCGGCTGCGCGTGGACGATGCCGATGGGCGGCTGCTGCCGGGCACTTCGGCGCGCGCCGTGGTTTCGCTGCCCGCCACGCAGGCGGCGCTGGCGGTGCCGCGCGACGCCCTGCTGCGCCAGCCCGACGGCGGCTACAGCCTGTTCGTGGTGCTTCGCGAGGGCGAGGCCTGGGTGGCCCGCCAGCGCACCGTGCAGGTGCTGCGCGACCGCGGCACGATGGTGGCGATCGCCAAGGGCATCGCCGCCGGCGAGCGGGTGGTGGTGCGCGGCAACGAAGCCCTGCGCGACGGCGACGCCGTGCGGCCCGGGGAAGACTGAGCCATGGGCTTCGAGAAGCTGCTTCGCCACGGCAACCTGATCGCGGTGGCGGTGCTGGTGCTGTGCATCCTGGGCACGTCGGCGGCGCTGCGGGTGCCGGTGCAGATGATCCCCGACCTGGAAGTGCGCACCATCAGCGTGCAGACCCGCTGGGCCGGCGCCACGCCGCAGGACGTGGAGCAGGAAATCCTGCTCGAACAGGAACAGTACCTGCGCACCCTGCCCAACCTGAGCCGCATGGTGTCCAGCGCGTCCACCGGCCAGGCCAGCATCGAGCTGGAGTTCCCGTTCGGCGTGGACATCAACGAGGCGCTGATCCGCACCTCCAACGCGCTGAGCCAGGTGTCGAACTACCCAGACAACGTGGACCAGCCCAGCCTGTCCACCAGCTCGTTCTCCGACAACGCCTTCATGTACTTCCGCATCGGCGCCCGCGCCGACAGCCCGGTCGACCTGGACCTGGACATGATGCGCGACTACGTCGAGGACTTCGTGCGGCCGCGGCTGGAGCGGGTCGAGGGCGTGGCGCTGGTGCAGGTGGGCGGCGGCAGCGAGCGCCAGATCCGGGTGGAGGTCGATCCCGCGCGCCTGGCCGAACGCGGGCTGACGCTGGCGCAGGTGCGCGACGCCGTGCGCGCCCGCAACCGCGACACCTCCGGCGGCGACCTCGATTCAGGCAAGCGCCGTTACCTGCTGCGCACGGTCGGCCGCGTGCGCGACGTCGCGGCGCTCGAGGACGTGGTGCTGGCCAGCCGCGGCGACGCGCTGGTGCGCCTGCGCGACGTGGCCAGCGTGCGCCTGGACCACTTCGAACGCCGCGAGCTGAGCTTCAACAACGGCGAACCGGCGCTCAGCCTTTCCATCCGGCGCGAGCCGGGCTCGAACGTGATCGCGATCAAGCGCGCGATGCTGCCGGCCGTGGACGAGGTCAATCGCGACCTGCTGGCGCCGCTGGGCCTGGAGTTGAACCTGAGCAGCGACGACGCCCGCTACGTCGAAGACTCGGTGGCCAACGTCTGGACCAACCTGGCCCTGGGCGCCGGGCTGGCCACGCTGGTGATGTTCGCCTTCCTGCGCTCGCGGCCGCAGACGCTGACCGGCGTGATCGCCATCCCCATCTCCACCATCGCCGCCTTCGTGGGCCTGCTGATTGCGGGCCGCACGCTCAACGTCATTTCGCTGGCGGGCGTGGCCTTCGCCATCGGCATGACGGTGGACAACACCATCGTGGTGCTGGAAAGCATCGACCAGGCCCGGCGCCGCGGCCTGGGGCGGATGGAAAGCGCCATCGCCGGCGTGCGCCGCGTCTGGCCGGCCGTGCTGGCCTCGACGCTGACCACGGTGATGGTGTTCGCGCCGATCCTGTTCATCCAGGAAGAAGCCGGCCAGCTGTACTCCGACATCGCGATCGCGATCTCGGCCTCGATCCTGGCGTCGCTGGCGGTGGCGGTGACGGTGGTGCCGGCGCTGGCCGGCCGGCTGGCGTTCGGCCTGCAGGACCAGGCGCAGGTGCCGGGCCAGGCGCTGTTCGACGGCATTGCCGACAAAGTGGAGTGGCTGGCCAGCTCGGCGCGGCGACGGACACAGGTGCTGGTGGGCACGGTGCTGTTCTGCGGCGCCGCGCTCTGGTGGCTGACCCCACCTGCCGAATACCTGCCCGAAGGCGAAGAGCCCAAGACCTTTGCCCGGATGATCGCGCCGCCGGGCTACAACCTGGCGGAAATGGAGGGCATCGCCCGCGAGCTGATGACCGAACTGGGCCCGCACGTGCAGGCCGACGCGGCGCCCTTCGAACGCGGCGACACCGACATGCCGCCGCTGGCTTACTACAATCTTTCGGCCAGCCCCGGCGGCCTGCGCATCATCGCCGAGCCGATCGACGCGGCGCATATCGAAGCCACCATGGACGCACTGGACCGGCGCTTCCTGGCCTACCCGGGCATGCGCGCGTTTTCCTCGCGCGGCTCGATCATCTCCAGCAACGACGGCGGTTCGCGCAGCATCAACCTCGACATCTCGGGCGTCGAACTGGCCGACCTGTACGCGGTGGCCGGGCGCGCGTACGTGCGCGCGGAAGAACTCTTCCCGGGCGCGCGCGTCGGCTCCAACCCGTCCAGCCTCACGCTGGACCAGCCGCTGGTGGAAGTGCTGCCGCGCTGGGAGCGGCTGGCCGAAGTGGGCTACGACAGCGCCGGCTTCGGCTTCGCGGTGGCGGCGCTCAGCGACGGCGCGTTCGTGGACGAACTGATCCTGGGCGACGACAAGGTGGACATCTACCTGTTCGGCGGCGCCGGCACGCAGCAGCTTGATGCGCTGCGCGAAATGCCCATGGCCACGCCGTCCGGCGCCGTGCTGCCGCTGTCGGCGCTGGCCGACCTGCGCGAAAGCGCCGACACCGACACCATCCGCCGGCTGGACGGTCGCCGCACGGTGACGCTCAACATCGTGCCGCCGCGCGGCATCGCGCTGGAGACCGGGGTGGAGCGCGTGCGCGCCGAGCTGGTGGAGCCGATGCGCCGCGCCGGCGAAGTGCCGCCGGACGTGGCGGTGGACATCAGCGGTGCCAGCGACCAGCTGCAGGCCACGCGCGAAGCCGTGTCGGGCAACTTCGCCATCGCCCTGCTGCTGTGCTACCTGCTGCTGGTGGCGATCTTCCAGCACTGGGGCCGGCCGCTGTTCGTGCTGGCCACGGTGCCGCTGGGCATCGCCGGCGGCATCATCGGCCTGGCCATCCTGAATCTTTTCGTGTCCCAGCCCTTCGACGTGATCACGCTGCTGGGCTTCCTGGTGCTGCTGGGCACGGTGGTCAACAATCCCATCCTGATCGTCGACGAGTCCTACCAGCGTCTGCAGGAGGGCGCAGCCTCTGCGGCCGAGGCCGTGGCGGCCGCCGTCAGGTCGCGCCTGCGGCCGATCCTGATGTCCACCGCCACCACGCTGTTCGGGCTGGCGCCGCTGGTGCTGATCCCCGGCGCCGGCACCGAGCTTTACCGCGGCCTGGGCGCGATCGTGCTGTTCGGCCTGGCGTTCTCGGCGCTGGTGACGCTGACCTTCCTGCCCTGCCTGCTGGTGGCGGTGCTGGGCCGCAGGCAGCGCACGGCCTCTTAGTCGGCGTCGGTCGGCGCGGGGTCTTGCGCGGCGGGCTCGTCGGGCGCCTGCACCCGATAGCCGCGCTGCTCCAGCGCCGCCAGGTAGCCGCTGGGGCCCACCACGCGCGCCATCGGCAGCACGGCGAAACTCTGGGCGTGCGTGGCCAGCGCCTTCTCGGCCGCGGCCATCCATGCCGCCTGCGCCTGCGCCGGCAGGTCGCTCATGCCTTTGCGCTGGGCCAGGGCGGACTGCAGCACGGCTTCGCTGCAGGCCTGGGCGTTGTCGGTGTAGGTGAGGTCGCGCAGCATGGCCACTTCGCCCTGGGCCCAGGCGTTGGCGCGGGTGGCCAGCGTGCCCAGGTCGTTTTCCACCTGGTCCATCGTGCGGCGGAAGCAGTCCAGGTCCTGCAGCGGGTTGCTGGCCAGTTCCTTCAGCGTGCCCTTGGGGTCCTCCAGCTCCACGCCCACGGAGGGTTGCTCGATCGGCACGTCGGCCTTCTCGGCGGCGCGGGTGACGACGCGGCTGACGATGTTGCGCAACGACAGGTCTTCGCGGTCGAAGGCTTTGTCACGCAGCTCCATCGCGGCCAGCAGCGGACGGCGCTTCTCCACCGCGCCGTCGCGCGGCAGGTACCTGGCCTTGAGCCCCTGCCAGCGCGCGTAGTCGGCCGGGGGCAGCACCTCCTGCAGGCGTTCCTTGCCCGGGTTGTTGCGCGCCTTGAGCAGGGACGGCACCAGGAACATGGCGCCGAACATCGAGCCCCCCACCGAGACGGACGTGCGCGGCGGCATCACCAGCACGCCCGACGCCGCCACTTTCGCCTCCACCTCGGCCGAGTTCCATTCCATGCGCTTGGGCAGCGGCAGCAGCGTGCCCAGCACCCACATCACGCGGCCGTCCTTCGACACCCGCCAGAGGCCGGGACCCGGCTGCAGGCCGCTGACCACCACGGTGTCGAGCACCTGCAGCAAGGGATCGCCGTCGGGGGCGTCGGCTGACGGTGCGACCGTGTCTGGCTGGGCAGGTGCCTGGGCGGCAGCCAGCGACCCGATCATCGAGAAGGCCAAAGCCAGGGCGAGGCGACAGCGAAGCAGTCGGGTCATGCGCAGGTCCGTCAGCGGGGTTGGCCGCCAGTCTAGGGGGCCTCAGCGATCCGTCACGTGCCCATCGACATACAGCCACAGCTGGCGTTCACGCACGAAGCGGCTGGTCTCGTGCAGGCGCCCGGCGCGGCCGCCGCCGGGTCGATAGCGCGCCACGAACTCCACCACCGCGCTGTCGCCTTCGCTGGCATGGCGCTTCACGTCCAGCCCGAGCCAGCGCACCGGCGGATCCTGCCCCAGGTCCAGGTCCGCCGGGCGCGTGGTCGGATGCCAGGTGGCCAGCAGGTAATCGGTCCGGCCCAGGGCGTAGGCGCTGTAGCGTGCGCGCATCAGGGACTGGGCGTCGGCCGCCGGCTCGCCGCCGTGCAGCAGGCCGCAGTGCGCGTCGTAACGGCCCAGGCCGCAGGGGCAATCCACCGCGGCTCAGCCGCCCTGCCGTGCCTGCAGGATGAGCTTGGCGATGTGCGTGTCGCCTTTTTCCAGCAGCTCCACCGGCGTGAACTGGAAGCCGGTCAGCACCATCGCTTCACCCACGCACCATTCGCGCTGTTCGCGGGTGAGGGTGGCGGCGCCGGCGGCGGCGGCGGTAAGCAGCGGGGTGGAGGGGACGGTGTCCTGCGGTTCGGGCGCGCGCGCCGCGCCGGGTGCGGCAGCGGACGCCGCGACCTTGTCGGCTTCGGCCTTGAGCCAGGCCACGCGGGCCAGCGCCACTGCCAGCCGGTCGCCGCTGTCCTTGAGCTTGGGCACGGCGTTGGCCAGTGAGCCCAGCAGCGCGTCGCGTTCGGCGACCATGGCCTGCTGGTCCTTCGTCTGGGCGTCGATGGACTGGCGAAGCTCGGCCACCTGCTTTTCCAGCTGCACGATCTCGGTGGCCGGATCCACCAGGGTCTTGGCGGCCAGCAGGCGCATTACTTTTTCGCCCAGCCGCGCGTAGATGGCCGGGTCGCTGAACTTGAGGTCGCGCACCGCGGTCTGCCAGGCCAGCGCCACCTGGCTGACGGTCTGGCCTTTCTCCGGCGCCAAGCCCGGCGCCGCTTCGTTCACTTCGGCCGTGCTTTCGGGGGCGCTGCGGGCGTTGGCCTGGGCCTGGATGGCCAGGTCAAGGCGTTCGCACAGCTCGGTCTTCTGGAAGTCGCGCGAGAGCTTGCGCAGTTCGATCCGGCAGTCGATCAGCAGGGAGCGAAGATCATTCATGCGGCCATTCTATGCCGACCCGCGCGCCCTGGGGTCAACGCGCCAGCAGGAAGTTGAGCAGGTTGTTCTGGAAGTAGGGATTGACCGAAAGCTGGTCGTGCTGCTCGCACAGGAAGAAGCTTCTGGCGATCGGGAAGATGCCGCCCTGGCTGCCTGGCGCCCCGGTCAGGCCCAGGCCCAGCTGCGAGTCGCGCGTGACCAGGCCGTCGCCCGGCTGCAGCAGCAGGCGCTCGTAGTCCACGCCGCTGACGCGGTTCTTCACCTGGTCGGGGCGGATGACCAGGCGCTCGCCGTCCTTGTCGCTGTCGAGTACGGCGCGTGCCGGCGTCAGCGCGCAGTCGCCGCCGAACGCCGCCACCTGCACGCCCCTCACGCGACCCGGTGCGCTGAGCGCCAGCTGGAAACGCTTGGCGCGGTCCAGGTGGTAGGCAAACTGCGCCTGCAGCGTTGCCAGCTGCGCGTGGCCCGCCGCCCGGTTGGGCGCACTGGCCACCACGCGCGCCTCGACGTCGGGCGAGAACACCGACCAGCGGCGCGAACGCCACACCTGGGGGTCGTAGAAATCGAAAGCAATCGGGTCGCCTTCGCTTGAAAAAACCACCTGCGCGTCGGGATGCGGCAGGGTTTCGAACGGCGTGGCGAAGGTGGCCAGCACTTCCACCGGCACCGTGCGCAGGGCGATCTTGAAGCCCTGCTGCAGACGCTCGAGGCTGGTGACGGCGCCCAGGCTGGGCGTGCCCAGCAGCACCACGCGCCGCACGTGGCGGCTGGCTTCGTCCCAGGGGGTGAAAGGCACCTGGTCAAGCACGTCGTTCGGGCCGTAGCGCAAGAAATAGTTGGCGATCAGCCCACCGTTGCTGTGCGCCAGCAGGTCCACGGTGAGTTCGGGGTCGTCGTAGTCGATGCGGATCTGTTCGATCAGCGCATGCAGCTGCACCACCGCGGCCAGGTTTTCCTGGCGCCAGTCGTACAGCAGCACGTAGTAACGGCGGCGGTCGTCGGCACCTACCGACTCGCCGGGCTGGCCGCGCTTGAAGCGGCCGACGTTTTCCAGCGTGTCGGTCAGGGTCTTGTAGTAGTCAACGCGGCCCACGCCGTAAAACAGGTCGCCCGGCATCAAGCCGCCGCCGCTGTCTTCCACGGCCTTCATGCGCGCCAGCTCGCGATACTCGCTGAACGCCATGGTGCCCAGGCCGCCGGGCCAGAACTCCCTGCCGCTGCCGCGCTCGACCAGGGTCGAACCCATCAGGCCGTGGATGAGGATCACCGGTGGCTGGCTCAGCCGCTGCGCGTCGTATTCGTACAGACGCTCCAGGTCGGGACGCGTTGGCGCACCGCTGCAGGCCGCCAACATCAGCAGCAGGCAGGGGAAGGCAAGACGTCGCAGGAAGGAAACCATGCGGGGATTCTCCCATCGCCGTCGTGGCGCCACCATGGCCACGACGGCACTTGCAGGGTCCCGGTTCAGTCAGCCAGCAGCGCTTGCGACTCGTCCAGGCGCGGGTAATCGGTGTAGCCGGCGGCGCCGGGGGTGTAGAGCGTGTCGGCATCAAGCTCGGCGATCGGTGCGCCCATACGCAAGCGTTCGGGCAGGTCGGGGTTGGAAATGAAGTGGCGGCCGAAGGCCACCAGGTCGGCCAGGCCCGCGGCCAGGTCGGCGTCGGCGCGCGCGGCGTCGTAGCCGCCGTTGACGATGATCGTGCCCGGGAAGATCGCGCGCGTTTCCTGCAACAGATCACCGGTGACGCTGCCGCCGGCCAGGTGCACGTAGCCGATCCCACGCTTGGACAGCTCGCCGATCAGCGCCAGGAACTGCTCGCGCTCGCCTTCGAAGCCCGACTCGAGGTCGTTGAAGGGATTGAACGGCGACAGGCGGATGCCCACGCGCGCCTTGCCGATGGCGGCGATGGTGGCGTCCACCACCTCCAGCACGAAGCGCAGGCGGTTTTCCGCGCTGCCGCCGTAGGCGTCGGTGCGCTGGTTGCTGCGCGGGTTGAGGAACTGGCCCAGCAGGTAGCCATTGGCAGCATGCAGCTCGACGCCGTCCACGCCGTTGGCCACGGCCAGCTCGGCGGCGCGCACGTGGTCGTTGCGCAGGCGCACCAGGTCGTCAGCCGTGGCGGCCTTGGGCGCCGGGTGCGGCTGCATTCCGGCGCTGTCGGTCCACATCTCGCCGGCGGCGGCGATGGCCGAAGGCGCGACCATCCCGGCGCCCACGGGCAGGTTGGCCGGATGGCCGATGCGGCCGGTGTGCATCAGCTGGATGAAGAAATGGCTGCCTTCGCCCTGGACGGCGCGGGCGATGTCGCCCCAGCCGCGCGCCTGTTCTTCGGTGAACAGGCCGGGGATGCGGGCATAGCCCAGGCCCTCGGGGCTGGTGGCGGTGCCTTCGGCGATGACCAGGCCGGCGCCGGCGCGCTGGGTGTAGTACTCGCGCATCAGGTCGTTGGGCTGGTTGCCCAGGGCCCGGGAGCGGGTGAGCGGCGCCATCACGATGCGGTTCTTGAGGGTGATCGGGCCGAGGGCATAGGGAGTGAACAGGGGCTGGGACATGGCAATCTCCTGGAAGTGGTACCTACAGTGGGGGCCTTGGCTTATGAAACAAAGCCGCGTGAACGTGACGTATCGTTTCCAGGATGGCGCTTGTCCATGACGCGGCGAGCACGCCCCACCCGATTCAATGAGGCGATGAAAGCCCTGGCCTGCCTGCTTTTGCCGCTTCTGCTGATGCTTCCGGGCGAGGCGCCGGCCACGCCGTTCGACAACTCGCGCCAACAGGCCATTGCCGGCGTGGGCC
>NZ_JAIBFH010000300.1 GCF_019459675.1 Arenimonas sp. | reverse complement strand
CCCCCCCCCCCCCCCCCCCCCCCCAACGCAGGGAGTCCGGAACCATTGAGAGCCATCTTTTTCTTCGGCATCGGCCTGTCCGTTGCGCTTACGGCAGGCTGCGCAGGCAAGCGCCTGGTGGCTGAAGTCGATTCCGGGCTGATCATTCCGCCCCTGTCCGGCGCGGTGGACATGCCCGAAAACCAGCAGTTCCTTTTTCCCGCGCCAGTGCTGCGCAATCCGCCGCCGGAGTATCCGGAGGCCCTGCTTGACCTCGGGCTGCCGGACCAGACGGTCTGCCTGGCGATCGTGATCGACGAAGGCGGCGCGGTGCCTTCAAGCGCACCCGTGTTCGACAGCCCGGACTGCCCAAGCAGCGGGCAGCCCCCTCGGCCCGAATTCCTGGAGGCGGCCAGCAAAGCGGTGGCGCGCTGGGAGTTCCTGGCCGCGACGGTCTGCACTTACCCGGTCGGCGCCACCAAGAACGACGATTGCACGGGCGACGATGTGGCAACCCGGCAGGTCGCGGTGAAACTCTCGTACCGCTTCCGATTCAGGCTGGTGGATGGCAAGGGCATCGTCGAGCGCTAGCCGCCGGGCCACCTACTCCGTGCGCAGTGAGGCGATGGGGTCCAGATCGGCTGCCTGCTTGGCCGGGTACACGCCAAAAGCCAAGCCTACCGTCGTGCACAGCAGCACCGACGCGAGAATGGGCAGCGGTGCCCACGCCACGTCCCCGCCCGCCCGCGCGGCGATGGCGTACGCCAGCGCCACGCCGAAGGCGACGCCCAGCAGCGCGCCGGCCACGCAGATCACCGCCGCCTCGCGCAGGAACTGCGCCACCACGTCCACGCGGCGGGCGCCCAGGGCGCGCAGCAGGCCCACTTCGCGCCGACGCTCAAGCACGTTCGCCAGCATGATGTTCATGATGCCGATGCCGCCCACCAGCAGGCTCACGCCGGCGATGGCGCTCATCACCACCCGGAAGATGCGCTGGGTCTGCTGGTGCTGGGCGAACAGCTGCGCCGGAATCACCAGGCTGTAGTCGTCGACGTCGGCGTGGCGCTGCCGCAGCAGCGCGGCCAGCACCTGCGCGCCTTCGCCAATGCGCTCGGGTGCATCAACGCGCACCAGCACGCGGTCAACCTCGTCTTCCATCGGCTGGCGCCGGAAGCGCGCCAGCCCCGAGGCCAAGGGCACGAACACGCGGTTGCTTTCCAGACCCAGCGGTACGCCCTGGAACAGGTCGGCGCTGAGGTCGCGGTCAACCAGCACGCCCACCACTTCCAGCCAGGCATGGTTGACCTTGATGTACTGGCCCACCGCGTCACCCTGAGGGAACAGGCTGCGCGCGGCCTGGTGGCCCAGCACGGCCACCGCCGCCAGCGCGTCATCGTCCGCCTGCGTCAGCGCCCGGCCCTGGGCGATGCGCAGCGAACCAAGTTCGAAGAAGCTGGGCGAAATGGCGCTGGCCTGGGCGTCGCTGGTGGCGTGGTCGCTGGCCACGGCGTCGGTGCGCAGGCGCTTCTCGGCGGCCATCTTCAGGGCGCCGGGCACCACGTCAAGGGCGGCTTCGGCATCGGCACGCGTCAGGCCCTGGCTGCGGGCGCGCAGCTCGCGCAGCGTGGTTTCGTCGAAGGTCTTGGCTTCCACCACCAGGTTGGTGAGGCCCAGGCCCTCGACCAGGCGCAGCGCCTCGCGCCGGCTGCCCTCGCCCACCGCCTGCATGGCCACGATGGAGCCGACGCCGAACACCAGGCCCAGCAGGGTCAGGCCGGTGCGCAGTTTCCGCCGCGCCAGCTCCTCGAACGCCTCGCGCCAGGCCGTGCGATCCGTGAGGTGACGCCAGGGCATCATGGCGGCGCTCCGGTCGCGGGCGCTTCCTGGGCCAGCAGCACCCGCTCGCCGGCCTCAAGCCCAGACAGCACCTGGGTGCGCGCGGGCCCGCGCACGCCCAGCGTCACCGGCCGCCGCACCGGCCCGACGCGTTCGAGGACCGTCACGAACGCCTGCTCGCCTTCGCCCAGCAGCGCCACGTTGGCGACGGTGATGGCCTGCGCGGCCGACAGCAGGATGATGCGTCCGGTGAACGCCTGGCCCGGGACCCAGGCGTGCTTTTTAGCCGCCTGTGCGGGAACGCTGACCTTGGCCGACACGAACTTGGCGGGATTCTGTCGACTCACCGCGCGCGGCGCGCTCGCAATCCAGGTGACTTCGCCGACGGCCTGCTGGTCCGGATAACCCTGCGGCGTGAGTTCGACCTTCTGGCCCAGGGCCAGGCCCTGCGCCTCCTGCTGCGGCAGGCGCAGCTCGACTTCCAGCGCCTCGACGTCCGGCAGGTTGGCGAACTCCGCGCTGGCCCACATCTGTTCACCCACGCGCGGCAGTTCGCCGCTCCAGCCGACGGCCAGCATGAAGATGCCGGCATGCGCGGCGCGCAGCTCCAGGGCGTCCAGGTCGCCGCGCTTGTTCGCCGCACCTGCCTCCAGCGTGCTGCGCTGTACGCCCAGCAGGTTGATTTCAGCGCCCCCGCGCTGGGCCGACTGGTCCTGGCGCCAGCGCAGCACACCGGTCTTTTCGGTGAGGAACTGCTCGTCCTCCACCGCGTCCAGCACCTCGTTGCGCGCCAGCGCCTCGAAATCGGCGCGGGCGTAGCGGCGGGCGATGGCCAGTGCGGACTCGGCCTGGGCGAGCTCCACTTCCACCCGGTCCAGCCCGACTTCCAGCTCGCTTTCCTTGCTGGCACGCGCCAGTGCGTTGCGCTGGAGGTCGATCAGCGCCTTGTCGAGCTGCAGCTTGGATTGCGCCGCCTCGAAGCGCGCCACCAGGTCGCCGGCCTTCACCGGGCTACCGTCGGGCAGCATCCACACCAGCTGCCGCCGCGCGTAATTCTGACCCGGAACCCGCAGCGGCGTGGCCTTGGACGCCTTGAGCTCACCCTGCGCACGAACCCAGAACTCGGCCGGCGCCGGCGACACGACCTCGCTGGCCACCGTCCCGGCGTCCTGGCCACCGCAGCCCGCAAGCAGCAGCGCGGCCAGCAGGCAAAGGCCCAGCGGCCTCATGGCGTGGCCGCCGTGCGCAGCGCGGGCACGTCCACCTGCACGGACACGGGCATGCCGGTCTTGAGGCCCGTGGTGTCGCCCTCCAGACGCACCAGCACGTCCATCACGGGCATCGGCGACAGGCGCGACTTGCTGCGCACGGCCCGGCCCATTTCAGCCACGCGGCCCGACAGGCGCTGGCCCGCCCCGCCCTGCACCTGCACGCGCGCCGGCAGGCCCACGGCGATACGAAGCATGTCGCGCTCGGCCAGCGTGGCGCGCACCACCAGCGTGGACGGATCAGGCATCTCCGCCACGCGCTGGCCCATGAATGCCTGGCCGCCGACCTCGTAGCGTTCGCCGCGCCAGTTGCTCTTCACCACCAGCACGCCGTCGCGCGGCGCCAGCACGGACAGCGAACCCAGCGCCCGCGTCAGTTCGTCCACGTCGTTGCTGGCCTGTGCCACCTCGGCGGCGATGAGCGCGCGTTCGGCCTCGCGCTGTCGGCGCGCCAGCACTTCCCGCTGCTGCACCAGCACGGCGCGCCGCGTTGCCCGCTCACGCTCGATGACCAGCTTGCGGTAGTCCACGGAACGAATGATGTCGGCCGGCTGGTCGGCCTTGCGGCGGGCCTTGTCCAGCGTAGCGGCCTGCTCGGCGGTGGCGAGGCGTTCGGTGCGCTCGCGCTCGGCCAGGTCCAGCAGCAGCTTGGACTCCTCGCTTTTTTTCTGCTTGAGCAAGCCCTGGGCATCGGTCAGCTGGCGCTGGATGTCGGTGCCGTCGAACGTGACCGCAGGCTCACCCTGCTTGAGCAGCGCGCCGTCGGCGGCGAGCTGGGTTATCTGGAAGCTCCAGGCGTTGCGCACCGACGGCGGCGAGATGGGCGCGCTGCTGAGCGCGGCCACCTCGCCCTCCAGCGTCAGCACATCGGCGGCGGCCGGGACGCACGCCAGGGCCAGGGCGAGCGCGGCAGTGCGGATCATGGCGAAACCCCTTCGCCCGGCGCAGGCGCCGTCACCCGCACGCTCATGCCGGGCCGAAGCGGCAGGCCATGCCCTTCGGGCAGGTCGATGTCGACCGTGAAATAACGACCGCTGCCCCATTCCGCCTTCGCCTGTGGGGTGCCGCCCACGGCGGCGATCCGGGCCTGCAGCAAAGACCCGGGCACGGCGTCGAAGCTAAGCTGCACGCCCTGGCCGACGGCCAGGCCGCGTCGATCGGGCTCGAGCGCGAAAGCGCGCACGCCCAGCGCACCCGAGCGCACCAGCTGCCCGATGGCTTCGCCGGCGTTCGCGGTGCCGCCCTCTTCGTAGCGTTGGCCGGTGTTGGAATTGAAGTTGATGCTGGCCACGCCTGCGCCCTCGGCGCGCTGCTCGGCCACGGCGATCACCGACGCGGCATAGTCCAGGTCGGTCTGCATTTTCGCCATTTCCAGATCGCCGTCTTCGCGGCGCCGGCTGATGGCGTCGCGGGCGGCGCGCAATTCCTCGCGCTTGAGCGCGAACTCGCGCGTTGCCCGCGCCAGTTCGCCGGCGTAACGGTCAACGTCGATGCGGGCGATGTAGTCGGGCGGGATGGCGGCGTCCACCTTGGCAATGGCCAGCGCCGCCTCGGCGTCCACCAGCGCCAGCTGGGCGTCGAGTTCAGTCACGGCCAATTCCGCCAGCTCCTTGGCGATGCGGGCGCGGGCCTGCGCCACCTGGACTTCAAGCGTTTGCTGCTGGGCCAGGGCCGCGCCGGGATCAATGCGCACCAGCGAATCGCCCGGCTTGACCTCGGTGCCCTCGGGCACCAGATAGCGAAGGGTGACGGGACTTGATTCGGACATGGGTGCCAGGATCAGTTCGGCTTCGGGCGCATGCAC
>NZ_JAIBFH010000274.1 GCF_019459675.1 Arenimonas sp. | reverse complement strand
ACCTGACCCCGTTCCTGCGTCGGATAGCAGCGTTCCGGGGGCGGTGGGGGCGTTGAGGCGCTGGCTGCAGGGCAAAGCCTTACAATGGCGGCCCGCCCGATTGCGCACGCACACCTTATGTTCACAGGCTTGATCCAGGCCGTAGGCCGACTCACCCAGCGCGACGTCCGCGGCGGCGACCAGCGGCTGCGGTTCGGCTGGGGTGCGCTGCCGGCGCACGACATCGAGTTGGGCGAGTCCATCGCCGTCAGCGGCTGCTGCCTCACGGTGGTGGCCTTCGACGCGCAGGGTTTCGACGCCGATGTGTCCAACGAAAGCCTCATGCTCACCACGCTGGGCGGCTTGCCGATCGGTGCCGCGGTGAACCTCGAGCGCAGCCTGCTGCCCACCACGCGCCTGGGCGGGCATCTGGTGTCGGGCCACGTGGACGGCCTGGGCGCGGTGGACAAGGTCTGGGACGACGGCCGCAGCCAGCGCTGGCGCTTCACGGCGCCGCGAGGCGTGCTTCGCTATCTTGCCGCCAAGGGTTCAGTGGCGGTGGATGGCGTCAGCCTCACCGTCAACGCCGTGGACGACGTCGGGTTCGAAGTGAACCTGGTGCCGCACACCGTCGCCCACACCGCCTTCGGCGAAACCGCCGTCGGCGCCGCCGTCAATCTTGAGGTGGACACCATCGCCCGCTACGTCGAGCGCCTGCTGGCCACCCGCGAGGAATCCGCATGAGTTTCGCCACCGTTCCCGAGCTGCTGGAAGAACTGCGGCAGGGCCGCATGGTCGTGATCGTTGACGACGAGGACCGTGAGAACGAGGGCGACCTGATCATGGCCGCCGAGCTGGTGAAGCCGTCCGACATCAACTTCATGGTGACCCACGCCCGGGGGCTGGTGTGCCTGTCGCTGACGCGCGAGCGCTGCCGCCAGCTGGGCCTGGGCCCGATGGTGCGCGACAACAACTCGCCCTACCACACCAACTTCACCGTCAGCATCGAAGCGGCCGAAGGCGTCACCACCGGCATCAGCGCCTACGACCGCGCGCACACCATCCGCACGGCGGTGCGCCCGGATGCCAGCGTCGAACACCTCACCCAGCCCGGCCACATCTTCCCGCTGATGGCCCAGCCCGGCGGCGTGCTCACGCGCAGCGGCCACACCGAAGCGGCCAGCGACCTGGCCCTGCTGGCGGGCCTGGAGCCGGCCGGCGTGCTGGTGGAAATCCTCAACGCCGACGGCTCGATGGCGCGACGTCCCGAGCTGGAGCTGTTCGCGAAGGAACACGGCCTCAAGATCGGCTCGATCGAGGAGCTCATCCGCTACCGCCTGGAAACCGAGCACACGGTGGAGCGCGTGGACGAGCGCGACATCACCACCGCGCACGGCGCGTTCAAGCTGGTGACCTACCGCGACCGCGTCAGCCGCGACCTGCACTTTGCGCTGGTGCACGGCCAGCCGCGTGCCGACGTGCCCACCCTGGTGCGCGTGCACGTCAAGAACCCGCTTTCGGACGTGCTGCACTGGCAGCGCGCCGATTTCGGCGTCAGCGCCAGCCAGGCCCTGGCCGCCGTGGCCCAGGCGGGCGAGGGCGTGGTGGTGGTGCTGGCCGAGCCCATCACCCCCGACGACCTGCTGGCGCGAATCACCGAAAGCGGCGCCCAGGCGCAGGCGCCCAAGGCCAGCGAATGGCGCCGCAACGGTGCCGGCGCCCAGATCCTGGCCGACCTGGGCCTGGGCAAGCTGCGGGTGCTGGGCACGCCGCGCCGCCAGATCGGCCTGGCCGGCTACGGCCTCGAAGTCGTCGAATACGTCACGCCCTGAGCCAAGATCAGGGCAGGAACGGGGTCAGGTTAACTTTCCCCGGAGA
>NZ_JAIBFH010000263.1 GCF_019459675.1 Arenimonas sp. | reverse complement strand
GGGGGCCCGGCGCCACCACGCGGGTGGCCCCGGCGGGCGCCGTCGGGGGCGCCGCGGCCGTGGCCCACGTGCAGCGGGCCGTTGGGGTTGGCCGAGACAAACTCCACCGTCACCGACTCGCGGCTGCCGGCCGGCACGCGGCCGTAGTCCTTGCCCAGTTCGAACACGCGGCGCATGGTGCCCAGCCGGCAGCTGCGGGCCAGGGTGAAGTTGATGAAGCCCGGACCGGCCACGCTGACTTTTTCCACGTGCTGGGAGCTGGGCAGGGTGTTGACCAGCAGCTCGGCCAGCTCGCGCGGCTTCATGCCCGCCGGTTTGGCCAGCAGCAGGGCGATGTTGCTGGCGTAGTCGCCGTGTTCGCGCGATTTGGTGCGCTCGACCACGTAGTCGGGCGTGGCCAGGGCCTGGTCGAGGCGGCCATGCCGCCGCAGGTCCAGAAGGGACTGGGCCACCAGCTCGCGAAGATGCTCTTTCACCGGTTGGAATTCCGCTTGGGGTAACTTTCTATTGTAGCCCGGACCGGGCGCCCCGATTTGTAATGGCCCTGTCACCCGTCCCCGGCAAACTGCACCCGACACGCCTAGACACCGTGTTCCTCTTCAACATTCGGCCCGACGCGTGACTCGGGGCCGGGGCAACAAGCCGACCTCCCCGGGTCGGCTTTTTTTTGCCCGATGCCAGCAGGTTCAGCCGGCTTCTTTGGCACAGATCGCCTTGAAGGCGTCCACCACCGCCTGGCCCGACGCCGGCACCCGGCCATCGAACCGGTCCAGCAGCGCCGCGCTCACCCGGCGTACGGTGCTGCCGTTGGCCAGCTTGGTCGGGCCAAACGCCCGGTCGCCCTCGCGGGAGCAGAAGCGGTGCAGCTCGAAGAAGTAGTTGAGCTGGCCGCTGCTCAGGAAAACCAGGCACGGGGGGCCGCTGGGGGCGTCCCGGAGTGAACGGCCGGCGCGACGTTCGCGCTCCAGGCACAGGCGCACGGCGCTTTGCGCCAGCAGCGGGAAGGGCTCGCCGACGTTGGCGGTGTCCAGGTCGGACGCCAGCCGGCCCAGGCGCTCACCGCGCCGGGTGGCCGGGTCGGTCGCCCATCGTGGGCGCTCGCCGTCCAGCCACAGGCCCAGGCCGCGGGCCAGGGAGCCGCCGGCCACGCTGGCCATGGCTTCGCCTTCGGGATGAGGCAGCGGCCGCGGGTCGAAGGTGCTGCCGGCGATCATCAGTTCCAGGGCCACGTACTGATCGCGATCGCCACCCCGCTGGAAGCCGCAGGCGTCGAGGATGCGGAAGGTTTCGGCGATGCTGGCCGCTTCGTTGCCGCCCACCGGCCCCGGCACGTCGCGGCCCTCGCGCTGGCGAAGATCGTGGCAGGCGGCGAACAGCAGCAGGGCCAGTGCGTCCTCCGTCGGCAGGGTGTCCTGGCCCTGGCCATCGAGCACGCGGCCAAGGCGCCGCTCGGCAAGCTCCATCACGTGGTCTTCGTTGTGGTAATCGTGCGGGTCGTCGCCGAAGCCGCCGTGTCGCAGGCCCAGGCGTGCCAGCCCCAGCAGCGCGGCGTTGGCGTGGCGGCTGTCGCCGGCGCCGTGGGTAATGCGCGCCACTACCGCCTCGATGCGCGGCACCAGGTCTGGACGGCGCTGCAGCAGCAGCTGGCGCGCACTGTCCGCGTCCGCCAGCGCATGCTCCACCGCGTCTGCGGCAAACAAGGTTGAGTAACCGAGTATCACGCCGCCTCCTGGCAGCCGCGGCTGGCCGCCCGGCCCGAGTATACGCAGCGGTGGGTGGGGGTCCGCCAGCCTCCCGTGTCGTGCTCATACCGCGCCCAGCCGGGCCATGGAGCAGGGCGGGCCATCGCCGATGATGAAGTGGTCCAGCAGGCGCACCTCCACCAGGGCCAGCGCCTGCTTGAGCCGGGCAGTGACCGCCCGGTCGGCCGCGCTGGGTTCGGCGCTGCCGCTGGGGTGGTTGTGGCCCAGGATGACGGCAGCGGCGTGGTGGGCCAGGCAGCGCTGCACGACTTCGCGCGGATGCACCTCGGCGCCGTCCAGGGTGCCGCGGAACAGCTCCTCGAAGGCGATCACCCGGTGCCGCGTATCCAGGAACAGGCAGGCGAAGACTTCGTAGGGCAGCGCCCGCAGGCGACGCGACAGATAGTCGCCGGCGCGGCCGGGCTCGGTGAGGGCCTCGCCCCGCGACAGGCCCTGCGCCAGGTGGCGAGTGCCCAGCTCCAGTGCCCCGGCCAGCGCACAGGCGCGTGCCGGGCCCAGACCCGCCATGCGCGCCAGCCGCTCGGCCGGCAGGTCCAGCAGCGCGCGCAGGTTTCCCGCCTCGCCCAGCAGCCGGCGCCCCAGGTCGACCGCGCTGAGGCCGCGGGTGCCCGAGCCCAGGAACACGGCCAGCAGCTCGGCGTCCGACAGCCGCGCCGCGCCGTGCGCCAGCAGTTTCTCTCGGGGCCGTTCGCCTTCGGGCCAGTCGTGTATGTGCATGGCCGCAGCATCTCCCGCGGTCCCGGGCCAGCGCCGTCGGAGCCGTCGCCGCCATCGGGTAAGCTAGCGGCGATCACACGGGTAAGGGAAAACTCACGTGGCCCCATTGCAAGACGAACGCATCCTGTTGGGCGTCAGCGGCGGTATCGCGGCCTACAAGGCGGCCGAAGTGCTGCGGCGGCTGCGCGATGCCGGCGCCCAGGTGCGCGTGGTCATGACGGCGTCGGCACTGCACTTCGTCGGCCCCACGACGTTCCAGGCGCTGTCGGGCCACCCGGTGCGCAGCTCGCTGTGGGACGAAGCCGCCGAGGCGGCGATGGGGCACATCGAGCTGGCGCGCTGGGCGACGCGGATCCTGATCGCGCCGGCCACCGCCAACACCCTTGCGCGGCTCGCCCAGGGCCGCGCCAACGACCTGCTGAGCACGCTCTGCCTGGCCAGCGAAGCACCGCTGCTGGTTGCCCCGGCCATGAACCGGGTGATGTGGGCGCATCCCGCCACCCAGGCCAACGTGGCCACGCTGGTCAGGCGTGGCGTGGAGCTGCTGGGGCCGGCCGAAGGCGACCAGGCCTGCGGTGAAGTCGGCGCCGGCCGACTGCTCGAGCCCGACCGGATCGTTGCCGCGCTTGCGGCATCGGTACTGCCGCCGCGCCTGGCGGGCAAGCGCGTGCTGGTGAGCGCCGGCCCGACCTTCGAGGACATCGACCCGGTGCGCTTCATCGGCAACCGCAGCTCGGGGAAAATGGGTTTCGCCGTGGCCGCGGCCGCCCGCGCGATGGGCGCGCAGGTGACGCTGGTGGCCGGGCCGGTGTCGCTGCCCACCCCGGCGGGCGTGCGCCGCATCGACGTGCGCCGCGCTGCGCAGATGCGCGCGGCGGTCCTGGCCGAATTGCCGGCGCAGGACGTTTATCTGGGGGCCGCCGCCGTGGCCGATTACGCCCCGGCCGAAACCCTGCCGCAAAAGATCAAGAAATCCGGTGAAACCCTCACCCTCGTGCTTGAACGCACCGCCGACATCCTGGCCGACGTGGCGGCCCATCCGCAGCGGCCCGGCCTGGTGGTCGGCTTCGCGGCCGAAACCCAGGACATGGAGGCGTATGCCCGCGACAAACTGCACCGCAAGGGCCTGGACATGATCGCCGCCAATGACGTTGGCCGCGCGGGACAAGGCTTCGAGTGCGACGACAACGCGCTGTCGGTTTTCTGGCGCGACGGCCGCCTGGACATCGCCCATGGCCCCAAGTCCCGGGTGGCGCGCGACCTGATGCAGCTGGTGGCAGACCGGCTGGAGGCGACCCGATGACCCGTGAGGTTGCGTTCAAGCGTCTCGACCCGCGCCTGGGCACGCTGTTCCCGATGCCCGAGTACGCCACCGCCCACTCGGCCGGGCTGGACCTGCGTGCGATGCTCGACCAGGCCATCGAGCTTGCGCCGGGCGACGCGCAGCTGGTGCCCACGGGCCTGGCGATCCACATTGGCGACCCGGGCCTGTGCGCGGTGATCCTGCCCCGCTCGGGCCTGGGGCACAAACAGGGCCTGGTGATGGGCAACCTGGTGGGACTGATCGACGCCGACTACCAGGGGCCGCTGATGGTGAGCCTCTGGAATCGCGGGCGGTTTCCCATCACCATCACCCCGGGGGATCGTGTCGCCCAGCTGGTGTTCCTGCCCGTGGCCAGGGCAGTGTTCCGGCAGGTTGAAGAATTTGAACGCAGCGAGCGCGGGGAAGGTGGCTTCGGCCACACCGGCGTGCGTTGAACGGAACGGCCACGGCCGGGTCCGTCACCAGGGGGAAGCATGAAATTTTCAGCGGCAAATGCAGCACAGCGGCTTCGCAGCGCCAGCCCGTACCTTGTGGCTGGCATCGTTGCCCTCGCGGGCGCGTTCTGGTTCGGCTGGCAGGGTTTGCAGTCCGGCGCCACCGAGGACCTGGGGCGGCAAGTCGAAGCAGCCCGCGTGGAGGTGGCCGGCAAGGTCGGCGACCAGGCGCGGCTGGCGGTGGAGCAGCTCGAAGCCGCGCGGTCGCGCATCGCGCTGACGACCGCGCTCAAGCGCAACGACGACCCGGCGGCGCGCGATGTCATCGCGCAGGCCCTCCCCGGCGCCGAAGCCATTGAATGGCACGAGCCGGGCCTGAACGCCGCTTACGAGAAAGCCGCCGACTTTGGCTACGGCAAGCTGGGTGTGCTGGAAATGGCGCTGCAGAACAACGGTGCGCAGGCTGCCGTGGTCATGGATGCCGGCGGGCCGCGGCTGGGCGTGGCGGCGCCGGTGCTCGAAGACGGCCGCGTGCTGACCCTGGTCTACGTGCGGCTGCCGGTGGAAGGCCTGACCGCTCCCGTGCAGGCGGCCACGCTGTCCGGGGGCTACCTGGCGCTTCGCCAGGGCCGGCAGACCATCAGCGAAGCGGGCGACACCACGCTGGCGGGCCTCGCCGAGGCCGATGCGGTCAAGATTCCCGGGACCGGCCTTCGCGTGGTCGGCGCGGCGCCGGCGATCGACGCGGGCCTGGGCACGTGGACGAACTATCTGTTCGCTGCGCTGTGCCTGGTGGTGGGCCTGGGCCTGGTGGCCATGCCGCACCTCAAGGGCCTGCGCCTCGAGCGCCGCCCGGCGGAAGGCAGCGTGGCGGTGGACGAGCCGACCATGGCCGAACTGCAGGCGCGCGGAGAAGCCGAGCCGCCGCCGGCGCCGCTGGCCGTGGCTGCGGCCGCGACCGCAGGCGCCGCGACCGGCGCAAGACCGGTGCCGGTGCGCGCTTCCCTTGAGCGCAGCATCTTCCGCGCCTACGACATCCGTGGCGTGGTGGGCAAGACGCTGGACGCCGAAACCGCGCGCCTGATCGGCCAGGCCATCGGCACGCTGATGCACAACAAGGATGCGCGGACCGTGGTGGTGGGTCGCGACGGGCGGCTGTCGTCGCCGCAGATGGCCGACGCCCTGATCCAGGGGCTGCGCCAGGCGGGCTGCGAAGTGATCAACATCGGCGAGGCACCGACGCCCGTGGTGTATTTCGCCGCCTACCAGCTGCGCGCCGGCTCCTGCGTTTCCGTCACGGGCAGCCATAATCCTCCTGATTACAACGGCTTCAAGATCGTGATCGAGGGCGAAACGCTGTCGGGCGACGCCATCGTGGACATCTACGAACGCATCGCCGAGAACCGCCTGCACCTGGCCGATACGCCTGGCCTGGTCAGCCACCGCGACGTCACCGACGACTACATCCAGCGCATCGCCGGCGACATCCAGATCGAGCGCAAGCTCAAGGTGGTCGTGGACTGCGGCAGCGGCATTGCCGGCCTGATCGCCCCGCGCCTGATGGAGGCCATTGGCGCCGACGTCGAGCCGCTTTTCTGCGAAGTGGACGGCACCTTCCCGCACCACCACCCCGATCCCAGCGACCCGGCCAACCTGCGCGACCTGGTGGACGTCGTGCAGCGCGTGGGCGCCGACATCGGCCTGGCCTTCGACGGCGACGGCGATCGCCTGGGCGTGGTCACCAAGTCGGGCGAGATGATCTATCCCGACCGCTTGCTGATGCTGTTTGCCGCCGACGTGCTCGAGCGCAATCCCGGTGCCTGCATCATCTACGACGTGAAGTGCACCGGCCACCTGGCCATGCACATCCTGCGCAATGGCGGCAGCCCGCTGATGTGGAAAACCGGGCATTCGCTGATCAAGGCCAAGATGCGCGAGACCGAGGCCGAGCTGGCCGGCGAGATGAGCGGCCACTTCTTTTTCCGCGAGCGCTGGTATGGCTTCGACGACGGCCTCTACGCCGCCGCGCGCCTGCTGGAGATCCTCGCCTCCCGGCCCGAGACGCCCCAGGAAGTGTTCGACACGCTGCCCAAGGGCGTATCCACGCCAGAGCTCAAGATCGAGATGGAAGAGGGCGAGCAGTACGCCTTCGTGGAGAAATTCCTGGCCACGGCGAAGTTCGAAGGCGCGCGAATCGCCACCATCGACGGGCTGCGGGCCGACTGGCCGGATGGCTGGGGCCTGGTGCGGGCGTCCAACACCACCCCGGTGGTGGTGATGCGCTTCGACGCCAAGGACACCGAGGTGCTGGAGCGCATCAAGAACGCTTTCCGCGAGCAGATGCTCGCGGTGAGGCCGGACCTCAATCTGCCGTTCTAGTCAGCCGGCCGGCGGTGGCGGAGTGGGCGCCGGCGCCTTGCCTGCGCCCTTGATGTCGCTGAAGCGCTCGACCAGCCGAACCAGGTCCTGGTCCAGAGCCACCAGCTCGCCCTGCTTGATCACCAGTATCTCCTGCTGCTTGGCCATTTCCACGTGCAGCGCCAGGATGCTGCTGGCCTGCCGGGCGTTGATGCGCCGGCCGGCGAGCTCGGCTTCCGAGGCGTCGGCCAGCTGGCTGGCCAGGCTGGCCCGCTGGCTGCCGATGCCGGCTTCGATGGCGTCCAGGGTCTGCTGCAGCAGTTCGGTCCGGATCTTGAACGAGCGCTTGAGCTCTTCTTCGCTCTGGAATGAGGCGATCATCGCCTCCTCCGTCATCTTGATGCGCTCGGCGTGCTTGCTGGCCGTTTCGGCGGCGAGAGCCAGCGCCTCCTGGGCGGCTCGCTCCTCTTCGGTCAGGGCACGGTCCAAACGGCTGGTGGTCATGCCACTGTCGGCATTGATCTCGGTGCGCGCCTGGTCCACGGCTTCGGGCGGCAGCGTGTCGCTGAACTGCACCTTGCCGTCCTTGTCGGTCCAGCGGTACAGCTTCTTGGCCGCTTCCTTCTCCTGGGCGGAGGCGGACGCCGAAAGCACCGCCGCGATCACGGCCAGGCTGAGAAATTTACGGATCATCGGATGCCTCCAGTGAATCAGTGTGGCTGCCATAGCGGGAACGATACGCCACCAGCGCAGCCTTGTGCGCGGCGAGGCCTGGCCGTTCGTCGGCGTGTGCCAACAGGTTGTCCAATCCGGCGATGGCATGCACCGGCAGGCCGAACTCGGCGCTGACTTCCTGCGCCGCCGAGCGCGCTCCGGCCTGGCCCCGCTCCTGGCGGTCCAGCGCAATCAGCACGCCGCAGGGTTCGCCGCCGGCGTCGCGGATGGTCTGGATGGACTCGCGGATGGCGGTGCCGGCGGTGATCACGTCGTCCACTATCAGCACCCGTCCGCGCACCGGGGCGCCAATCAGCAGGCCGCCCTCACCGTGGGCCTTGGCTTCCTTGCGGTTGAAGGCCACCGGCAGGTCGCGGCCGCGGCGCGCCATCGCCACGGCCAGCGTGGTGGCCAGCGGAATGCCTTTGTAGGCCGGGCCGAACAGCATGTCGAAGGCGAGCCCGGACTGTTCCAGCGCGTCGGCGTAGCACTCGCCCAGGGTCGCCAGCGCGGCGCCTGAATCAAACAGCCCGGCGTTGAAGAAATAGGGGCTGGTACGGCCGGATTTGAGGCTGAACTCGCCGAAGCGCAGCACGTTGCGCTCCAGCGCCAGGTCCAGGAAGCGGCTCTGATGGGGTTTCAAGGTCGGTGCCCGCTGTCTAAACCCTGATTGTGCAACAGCCCCCGGGGGGGGGGGGGG
>NZ_JAIBFH010000260.1 GCF_019459675.1 Arenimonas sp. | reverse complement strand
CCCCCCCCCCCCCCCCCCCCCGCGGGGGGGGGGGGGCCCCCCCAACCACAGCCCGGCTTTGGACAGGACCCGCGCGACGCCGTGGCGGGGTCCGTCGGAGGGTCGGGGCTTGGATGAACGCTGCATCCGCAAAGGATGGCGCATGCGTAGTTATCTTCGCTAGTCTGATACTTGCCGTGAGTGGCCGCATACGCCTGCGAATGTGGGCGGTTCACCCACCCATCACCGTTGGAAAACCACCATACGCTCATGCCTGAATCTTCTTCCGACGCCACCACGCCGTCCCTTTGGCGACGCGCCGTCCGCGCCACGCTGCTCTGGTTCGACACCAGCGCGGCCGCTGTGGACGACGGCGACCTGGACCGAATCGACTGGCTGCGCGTGGTGCCGTTCATCGCGCTGCACCTGGCCTGCCTGACGGTGTTCTGGGTGGGCTTTTCGTGGTTCGCGCTGTGGACCGCGGTGGCGCTTTACGCCGTGCGCATGTTCGCCATCACCGGCTTCTACCACCGCTATTTCGCCCACAAGGCCTTCAAGACTTCGCGTCCGGTGCAGTTCGCCTTCGCGGTCGTGGGCGCCGCGTCGGTGCAGCGCGGGCCGCTGTGGTGGGCGGCGCACCACCGCCACCACCACCGCCATGCCGACACCGAACACGACGTGCACTCGCCGCGCCACGGCTTCTTCCGCAGCCACATGGGCTGGTTCCTGACCCGGCGCGGGTTCGGCACCAACTTCGACAGCATCAAGGACATTGCGCGCTTCCCCGAGCTGCGCCTGCTGGACCGCTTCGACATCCTGGTGCCGGCGCTGCTGGCCGTGGGCCTTTACGCCCTGGGCAGCTGGCTGGAGGCGGCGCACCCGGGCCTGGGCACCACCGGGCCGCAGCTGCTGGTGTGGGGCTTCTTCGTGTCCACCATCGTGCTGTTCCATGCCACGGTCACCATCAACTCGCTGGCGCACCGCTGGGGCACGCGCCGTTTCGCCACCCGCGACGACAGCCGCAACAACGCTTTCCTGGCCCTGATCACCTTCGGCGAGGGCTGGCACAACAACCACCACCACTTCCCCGGCTCGGCCCGGCAGGGCTTTGCCTGGTACGAACTCGACCTCACCTACCTGGGCCTGCGCGCCATGGCCCTGCTGGGGCTGGTGCGTGACCTCAAGCCGGTGCCCGCGGACATGCGCACGGCACGCCCGGAATCGGCATGAAGATTGCGGTGGTCGGTAGCGGCATCGCGGGGCTGGGCGCCGCCTGGCAGCTGTCGCGCGAACACGAGGTGGTGCTGTTCGAGCGCGAATCGCGCCTGGGCGGCCACACGCACACCCACAGCGTGGTGCAGGCCGGGCGCCGGTATGCCGTGGACACCGGCTTCATCGTCTTCAACGCCCAGAACTACCCGCTGCTGACGAAGATGTTCGACCAGCTGGGCGTGGCGTCGAAAGAAACCACGATGAGCTTCGGCGTGCACGACGCGCGCAGCGGGCTTGAGTACAACGCCACCGACTTCAACCGCCTGTTCTGCCAGCGCCGCAACCTGGTGTCGCCGCGCTTCTGGGGCATGGTGCGCGACATCCTGCGCTTCTACCGCGAGGCGCCCGCCCTGCTGTCCCTGGCCGGCGACGGCCCGTCGCTGGGCGACTACCTGGGCCAGAACGGCTATTCGAAGCTGTTCATCGAGGACCATCTGGTGCCGATGGCCTCGGCGCTGTGGTCGTCGCCGTCCGAGAGCATCATGGGCTTCCCGGCCAAGTACCTGGCGCGGTTCATGGACAACCACCACATGCTGCAGGTGCAGGGCCGGCCGCCGTGGCGCGTGGTGCGCGACGGGTCGTCGAGCTACATCCAGGCGCTGCAGGCGGCGTGGTCGGTGAAGGTGCGGCTGTCGTCGCCGGTGTCACGCGTGCAGCGCGACGCCGACGGCGTCACGGTGAGCACCGACAGCGGCAGCGAGCGCTTCGACCAGGTGGTGCTGGCCTGCCACAGCGACCAGGCCCTGGCGATGCTGGCCGACCCCGGCGATGCCGAACGCGAAGTGCTGGGCGCCATGCCCTACCAGGCCAACGAAACCGTACTGCACACCGACGCCAGCCTGCTGCCGCGCAACCGCCAGGCGTGGGCGGCCTGGAGTGCCTACGTGCCGGCCGAGCCCGGCGCGCCGTGCACGGTGAGCTACGTGATGAACCTGCTGCAGGGGCTGGATTCGCCCGAACCGTTCGTGGTCACGCTCAACCGAAGCAAGCACATCGACCCGGCCAAGATCCTGGCGCGCATGCGCTACCACCACCCGGTCTACTCGCACGCCAGCGTCGCCGCACAGTCCAGGCGCCATGAGATCAACGGCGTGAACCGCACCTGGTACGCCGGCGCCTACTGGGGTTTCGGCTTCCACGAGGACGGCCTGCGCAGCGGCATCGACGTGGCCCGTGGGTTGGGCGTGGCGTGGCCCTGAAATCCGCCGTTTACGAAGGCTGGGTCCGGCACCGCCGGGTGTCGCCACGCAGCCACGACTTCAGCTACCGGATTTTCCAGCTGTACCTGGACCTGGCCGAACTCGACCGGGTGTTCGCCGGCCGCTGGCTGTGGTCGGTGGATCGGCCCAACCTGGCGCAGTTCCGCCGCCGCGACTATTTCGGCGACCCGTCGATCCCGCTCGACACCGCCGTGCGTGACCGGGTCCAGGCCAGCCTGGGGCGGCGCCCCAGCGGGCCGATACGGCTGCTGACGCACGCCCGCTACTTCGGCAAGACGATGAATCCGGTGAGCTTCTACTACGGCTTCCTGGACGATGGCGAAACCCTGGACTGGATCCTGGCCGAGATCACCAACACGCCGTGGGACGAACGTCACGCCTACGTGCTGCCGGTGGCGGAGGCCCAGCGCCGCGGCGACGCGCTGCACTGGGACTTCGACAAGGCCTTCCACGTGTCCCCGTTCATGCCGATGCAGCGCCAGTACCACTGGGCCTTCCAGGTGCCGGGCGATACGCTGCGGCTGCACATGGACGTGCTGGCCGCGGGCGGCCGCGAGTTCGACGCCACGCTGGTGCTGGACCGCCGCCCGCTGGATGCCCACACGCTGGCTTCATGCTTGCTGCGGTATCCCTTGCAAACCGCGAAGATCGCCCTGGCGATCTATTGGCAGGCCGCCCGGCTCTGGTTCAAGCGCGTTCCGTTCCATGACCACCCTGACAGCAAACCCCGGAGTCCCCAATGAGCAGCCCCGCCGACACCCTGAGCACACGCACCGAGGAGGCCGCCCGCTTTGGCGCGCTCGACCGCGCGCTGCGGCAGCGCCTGCTGGCCACGCTCGACGGCCTGCAGGGCGGCGTGGTGACCGTACGCGACGGCCTGGGCACGGTGACCGTGGGCGAAGCCGGCGCGGAGCTCGACGTCACCCTGCACATCAACGACCCGGGCTTTTACCGCGCGCTTGCCGCCAACGGTTCGGTCGGCGCGGGCGAGGCCTACATGGACGGCCTGTGGACCTGCGACGACCTGGTGGGCCTGGTGCGCCTGCTGGTGCGCAACCGCGACCGCCTGGACGCGATGGAAACCGGCCTGGCGCGCCTGGGCGGTTGGGCCATGCGCGCGCTGCATGCGTTCAAGCGCAACACGCGCCTGGGCAGCCAGCGCAACATCGCCGCGCACTACGACCTGGGCAACGATCTGTTCAAGCTGTTCCTGGACGAAAGCATGATGTATTCGTCGGCCATCTTCGCCAGCCCGGATGAATCGCTGGAGGCCGCGCAGCGCCGCAAGCTCGAACGCATCTGCCGCAAGCTCGACCTGCAGCCCACCGACCACCTGGTGGAGATCGGTACGGGCTGGGGCGGCATGGCGCTGTATGCGGCCAGCCACTTCGGCTGCCGCGTCACCACCACCACCATTTCCAAAGAACAGCACGCCCTGGCCGTGGAGCGCGTCGCCCAGGCCGGGCTGTCGGACAAAGTCACCGTGCTGCTGGAAGACTACCGGGACCTGCAGGGCACCTACGACAAGCTGGTGTCCATCGAGATGATCGAGGCCATCGGCCACCAGTACCTCGACACCTACCTGGCCAAGTGCGCGTCGCTGCTCAAGCACGACGGCCTGGCCCTGATCCAGGCGATCACCATCGAGGACAGCCGCTATGAACAGGCGCTGGCATCGGTGGACTTCATCAAGCGCCACATTTTCCCGGGCAGCTTCATCCCGTGCGTGAGCGCCATCACCAACGCGGCGGCCCGGGCCAGCGACCTGCGCCTGGTGAACCTGGAGGACTTCGGCCCCAGCTACGCACTCACCCTCAACCACTGGCGCCAGCGCTTCATGGGCCGCCTGGACGAAGTGCGGGCACAGGGCTACGACGAGCGCTTCATCCGCATGTGGGAGTTCTACCTGTGCTACTGCGAGGGCGGCTTCATCGAGCGCTCGATCGGCGACGTGCACCTGCTGCTGGCGCGCCCGGGCAACCGGCGCCCGCAGTACATCCCCGCACCCGAGGCGGCCTGAGTGAATCGCACCCTCAGGCTGGTTGGCAACGTGGTGGGCTACCAGGTGGTCTGGCTGGCCAGCACCGCCGGCGCCGGACAGGGCGTGGCCTGGGCCGGCCCGCTGGCGGCCGTGCTGTTCGTGGCGGCCGTGCTGGCGTTCGGCGGCAAGGCGCGGCAGGACCTGCGCATCCTGGGCATCGCGCTGGCCGTCGGCCTGCTGCTGGACAGTGCGTTCGCGGCGTCGGGCTGGCTGGTTTACGCCGAGCCGGTGCCGTGGACCTTTGCCGCGCCGGTGTGGATCCTGGCGCTCTGGGCCGGCTTTGCGATGACCCTCAACCACTCCCTGGACTTCCTGCGCGAGCGCCCGTGGATGTCGGCGGTGTTCGGCCTGGTCGGTGGCCCGATGGCCTACTGGGGTGCCGCACGCGCGTTTGACGCCGTCAGCTTCGGGGTGCCGCTGCCCTGGGCCATGGCGGCGCTGGCGCTGGGCTGGGCGGCCGCGATGCCGCTGCTGTTCGCGCTGGACCAACGTCTGTCGCCGCCCCGCCCCCAGGGGGCCGCGGCATGAATCTGTGGCTGGCGCTGGCAATCATCTGGCTGGCGTCGGCACTGGGGATGACGGCGCTCTGGGCTTTCTCCATGCGCGTGCGCAACATCGGCTACGTGGACGTTGGCTGGGCTGGCCTGATGGCGCTGGCGGCGCTGTTCGCCGGCGTGGTGGGCGAAGGCTCGCCCCTGGTGCGCAGCCTGGTGGCGATGTTCGGCGCCGTCTGGGGCGCGCGCCTGTGCCTGCACCTGCTGCACCGCGTGCTGAACGAAGAAGAGGACGGCCGCTACCGCGCCCTGCGCGAAACATGGCAAGGCAGTCCGGCGCGCTTCTTCGCCTTCTTCCAGATCCAGGCGGGCGTGGTGGCGCTGTTCTCGCTGCCCTTCCTGGCGGCGGCGGCCAACCCCGAATACCGCGTCAGCGCCTGGGTGCTGCTGGCCGGCCTGGTGTGGCTGGGGTCGATGGCGGGAGAAAGCCTGGCCGACCGGCAGCTGGCCCGCTTCCGCGCCGACCCCGCCAACCGCGGCAAGACCTGCCGCGCGGGCCTGTGGTCCTGGTCGCGCCATCCGAACTACTTCTTCGAGTGGCTGCACTGGTTCAGCTACCTGCTGCTGGCCATCGGCAGCCCCTGGTTCTGGCTGAGCCTGCTGGGCCCGGTGGTGATGTTCGCCTTCCTCTACCGCGTCAGCGGCATTCCCTGGACCGAGGCGCAGTCGCTGCGCTCGCGCGGGGAGGACTATGCCCGCTACCAGCGCGAAGTAAGCGCTTTCTTCCCCCGGCCCCCGCGCCGGGATTCCTGATCCACGGAGTCATTCAATGTCACTGATCGATTTGTGCGAACGCGGGCTGCTGCCCGATGCCCTGACCCGCCTCGGCATCCGCCGCCTGAACGCACAGCGCCTGCGCGACGAAGGCGCGCTTGACGTGCAGGCCGCCGACCGGCGTTTCCGCACGCTGCTGGACGAACTGCGGCAGAGCCCCATTGCCATCGAGACCGCCGCCGCGAACGAACAGCACTACGAGGTGCCCACCCGGTTCTTCGAACTGTGCCTGGGCAAGCGGCTCAAGTATTCGAGCTGCTTCTATGCCACCGGCAGCGAAGACCTGGACACCGCCGAAGAGGCGATGCTGGCCCTGTACGGCCAGCGCGCCGAACTGGCCGACGGCCAGCGCATCCTGGAACTGGGCTGCGGCTGGGGCTCGCTGACGCTGTGGATGGCCCAGCAGTTCCCGAACGCGCGCATCACCGGCGTGTCCAACTCGCGCACCCAGCGCGAGCACATCCTGGCCCAGGCGGCCCGGCGCGGGCTGGGCAACGTGGAGATCATCACCTGCGACGTGAACCGGCTGGAGCTGCCCGAGGGCGAGTTCGACCGCACCGTGTCCATCGAGATGTTCGAGCACATGCGCAACTACCAGCACCTGCTGGGCAACGTGTCGCGCTGGCTCAAGCCGGGCGGCAAGCTGTTCGTGCACATCTTTTGCCATCGCAGCCTGATGTACCCGTTTGAAACCCAGGGCGAAGACAACTGGATGGGCCGCTACTTCTTCACCGGCGGGCTGATGCCGTCGGCGGACACCTTGCTGCACTTCCAGCGCGACCTGCGCATCGAGGATCGCTGGCTGGTGTCGGGGACGCACTACCAGCGCACGGCCAACCACTGGCTGGAAAACCAGGACCGCCACAGCGAGGAAGTGATGTCAGTGCTGGTGCAGGCCTATGGCGCCGCCGACGCGGCGCGCTGGAACCAGCGCTGGCGCATGTTCTGGATGGCCTGTGCCGAGCTGTTCGGCCACGCCGACGGCAACGAATGGCTGGTGGCGCACTACCGCTTCAGCAAGTAGCGCGCGCCGGGCTTACTTCGAAGCGGGGGCAGCCGCCGGAACGACGGCGGCGGGCGCTGTTGCCTGCGCGCCGGGCTTGCCGGTGGCCACGCGGATGCCCTTGGCCTTCATCCAGGCGCTGAACTCGTCGGCCGTCATGCGGCGGCCGTTCTGGCTCATGTCGAAACGCCAGGGGCTGTTGTCGTGCTGGGTCTTGGGCGTGTAGGCGGTGCCCGAAGCCGGGGCCGCGGTGGCGGCAGGCGCCGCAGCCGGCTGGCGCAGGCGCTGGGTGAACGAAAGCAGGTTCACGCACGTGGCCAGCACCGGGGCGCTGTGCAGCATCTCGGGGGTGGGCACCGAAGCGGGCATGGGCGCCAGCAGCGACGTAGCGCAGGGCGAGGCGGCAACGGCGAGCGCCGGCAGGAAGACGATGGAAGCGATTGCGCTGCGGATCATGGTGCACCGGCATGGTCGGGAATTGCTGGAAGCTTAGGCCCGGTCGCCGCGCCATGCAAATTCAATTTTTGCCGAAGCCACAAAAGCGAAGCCCGGCACTAGGCCGGGCTTCGGGTGTCACCGTGGAGACTGAAGGATCAGTTCTGCACGTTCAGCTCGGTGCGGCGGTTCTTCGCACGGCCTTCGTCGGTGTCATTGGTGTCGATCGGGCGGCTCTCGCCGAAACCGTTCGGACCCATCAGACGCGAAGCGTCGACGCCGGCGTTGGTCAGGTAGTTGTAAACCGTGGCGGCGCGACGCTCCGACAGGCCCTGGTTGTACTGGTCGGTACCGACGGCGTCGGTGTGACCGGCCACTTCAACCTTCAGCTGCGGGTACTTCTGCAGGATCGACACGGCCTCGGCCAGGATGGCCTCGGCGTCCGGACGCAGGGTGTCCTTGTCGAAGTCGAAGTTCACGCCCTTCAGGTCGATGGTCAGCGCGACCGGGCAACCGTCCGGACCGATCGCCTGGCCGGCAACCGAGTTCGGGCACTTGTCGTCGCAGTTGTTCACGCCGTCGCCGTCGTCGTCCAGGTCGGCACAGGTCTGCTGCGGGGCAGCCGGCTCCGGGGTGACAACCGTGGCCAGGTCGCCGAGCTTCACGAGCAGGGTGACGGAGGCAAGGATGTCGCCGAAGCTGCTTTCGTTCGGGGCGACGATGCTGGTGTCGTCGAACGAATAGCGGGTGCCGATTTCGCCACGCAGGGCGTAACGGTCGTAGTCAGCCTGCAGGCCGACGCCGAGCTGCGCGGTCAGGTTGGTGTCTTCGCGCTGGCCGGGGGAGAGCGGGCTCGGGAAGGCGTTGAACTCTTCTTCCGAACGCTGCGCGCCGATGCCGGCACGGATGTACGGCCACCAGTTGCGGCCTTCCTTGATGAAGTGGTAACGCGCGTCGATGGTGGCGCCGTACTGGCTGAACAGCAGTTCCGAACCGTCGAAGTTCGGGTTCTGGTAGTTCACTTCGGCGTCAACGGACCAGTTCGGCGAAATCATCTTGCCGAAGCCCAGGGTGCCGAACAGGGTGTCGTCGGTGTTGCGATCCGAGTCCTGGATGTTCATGCCAAGACCGCCGGTCAGGTACCAGCGATCGTCAAAATCTTGGGCGGTAGCGGATTGCGCCATGGCGGCCGCGGCAAGCAGGGCGCAGCACAGGATGTTCTTCTTCATGACTTAGCTCCAAAGTTTTACAGGGGTACTTTCACACTAATTAGCGCGTCGGGTGTGACCGACCTCGCTTCGTATTGGCAACGCTACAGGATCTTGCGTTAACGGGAACATAACAACTCGCCCGGGTATTGGCAAGCAAAGCCTTCAGATTATGAACAGGTCCACCAGGCGATGGATGGGGGTGGCCTCGAAGCGGGAGGTGTCCCGGGTCAGCTCCAGTATCTGCTGGACCCGCCTGGCCGGCAGCTGGCCGCCCACGGCCGCCTCGAATTTGCCCAGCAGCGCCGGAATGCCCTCCCCCCGGCGCTCGCGGTGGCCCAGCGGGGTGTCGATGGACACCTTGCCGGTGGAACTGCCGTCCGCGAAGAAGACCTCCACCGAGTTGCCGATGCTGCGCTTGTCGGGGTCGAAGTAGTCACGGGTGAAGTCCGGGTTCTCCCGGACCTCCATCTTGGCCCGGAGCGCGTCGATGCGCGGGTCGGCCGCCACGGCGTCGGAATAGTCGTCGGCGTTCAGGCGCCCGAAGATCAGCGGCACGGCCACCATGTACTGCAGGCAATGGTCGCGGTCGGCCGGGTTGGACAGCGGACCGGTCTTGTCGATGATGCGCATCCCGGCTTCCTGGGTCTCCACCGCGATGCGGGCCACCTGGTCGAGCCTGCCGGCCACCTTCGGGTGCAGCTGCATCGCGCACTCCACGGCCGTCTGGGCGTGGAATTCGGCGGGGTGGCTGATCTTGAAGAGGACGTTTTCCATCACGTAGCTGCCAAAGGGGCGCTCGAACTCGAACGGCTTGCCTTCGAACAGCGCGTCGTAGAAGCCCCAGGTCTTGGCCGTCAGGGCGCTGGGATAGCCCTCGCAGCCCTTCATGGCGTTCAGCGCGTGGATCACCGCGCGCCGGCAGGCGTCGCCCGCGGCCCAGCCCTTCCGGGGGCCGGCGTTGGGGGCATGGCGGTAGGTGCGCAGGGCCCCGCCGTCCACCCAGCTGTTGCTGACGGCGTTGATGATTTCGTCCTTGCCGCCACCCAGCATGTGGGTGACCACCGCCGTGGAAGCCAGGCGCACCAGCAGGACATGGTCCAGGCCAACGCGGTTGAAGCTGTTCTTGAGGGCGTAGCCGCCCTGGATTTCGTGGGCCTTGATGGCCGCGGTGAGCAGGTCGCGCACGGTGAGGGGCTTGCCGTGTTCGCGCTCGGCCTTGCGGCTCAGGTAGTCGCCCACCGCCATCAGGGCGCCCAGGTTGTCCGACGGGTGGCCCCATTCGGCCGCCAGCCAGGTGTCGTTGAAGTCCAGCCAGCGAACCTGCACGCCGATGTTGTAGGCCGCCTGCGCCGGGTCGAGCTCGAACGACGTGCCGGGGACCCGCGCTCCGCCGGGCAGCGTGGCGCCGGGCACCAGCGGGCCCAGGTGCTTGACGCATTCGGGATGGCGCATGGCCAGCATCGAGCACGCCAGCGAATCGAGCAGCATGTAGCGCGCGGTGGTGTAGGCCTCGGACGAACCGATGTAGTAGTCGGTGATGTAGTTCGCGATGTCGACCATGGCCTGGTCGGGATCGGGGCGCCGGGCGGATCGGCTGTCGTGGAGGCTCATGAGTGGGCGGTCCATACGGTCGGTGGGCGTGAAGGTATTGAGTGTGCCAGAACGCGAAGCAAGTCGCCGGCTCCCATAACAACGCAAGCCAGCTCCCTGCGCGGCCGGACAGCCACCGCACGCTTGTCCGGGTTTGGCTTTACGGGCATCGTGCAGGGCTAGTCCGTCCAATGCGTCCCGCCATGACCTCCACGCCCTACCCTCACCTCTTCCAGCCCCTCGACCTGGGCTTTTGCACCCTGCCCAACCGCGTGCTGATGGGCTCCATGCACACCGGCCTGGAAGACCACGCACGGGACTTCCCCAAGCTGGCGGCCTACTTCCGCGAACGCGCCGAAGGTGGGGTGGGCCTGATCGTCACCGGCGGCATCGCTCCCAACCTCGTTGGCTGGCTCAAGCCGTTCGCGGGCAAGCTCAGCTGGCCCTGGGAGGTGCACAAGCACCGCATCGTCACCGACGCCGTCCACGGTGCGGGCGGCAAAATCTGCATGCAGATCCTGCACGCGGGTCGCTATGCCGCCCATCCCCTGCTGGTGTCGGCCTCGGGCCTGAAGGCGCCGATCAGTCCGCTCAAACCGTGGAAGCTCAGCAGCTGGGGCGTGGAGCGGCAGATCAAGGCCTTCGTCAACAGCGCCCGGCTACGGCGCTTGTAGTAGGAAAAGGCGTGATGGACACCCACTACCGGCAAGCGGGTGCCCAACAATGCGATGTAGATCGGCTTGAAACGGTGAGCGATGCAAATGCTGAAATTGCGCGAGGCGGCAATCTTGC
>NZ_JAIBFH010000256.1 GCF_019459675.1 Arenimonas sp. | reverse complement strand
GCCGGTGGACGGCGCGCGCGCCAACGCCCTGCCCGACGCCGTGCCCGAAGAAGTGAAGCAGGAGCGCCTGGGGCGCTTCATGGAGCTGCAGGCGCAGATCAGCGCCGAGAAGCTCGAGCGCAAGGTCGGCACGGTGCAGACGGTGATCATTGACGAGATCGACGGCGAACTGGCCATTGGCCGATCCAAGGCCGACGCGCCGGAGATCGACGGCCTGGTGCAGATCCAGGACGGCGCCGCCGCGGGCCTCAAGCCCGGCGACTTCTGCGAAGTGCGCATCATGGGCAGCGACGAACACGACCTGTTCGGCCTGGTGGGCCCCGACGACGAAGACTGAGCCTGCGGCTCACGCCCGGCGTCGGCGCACCGGGTTAGTCTTCGGGGGAGACAGTCTCCTGGACCGCCGATGACGCCTGCCCCCGACGCGGCCGCCAAGCCACCCAAGCGCAGCAAGCCCAGCGTGCGTGAACGCTTCGACGCGCTGCGCAACCTCAAGCCCTTCCTGGGCCAGATCTGGGCCACCAGCCGGCCGCTGACGCTGGCCACGCTGTCTCTGCGCCTGGTGCGGGCGCTGCTGCCGGTGGTGATGCTGTACGTCGGCAAGCTGATCATCGATGAAGCGCTGCGCCTGGTGGGCCTGGGCGCCGGGCTGTCGAGCATGCGCGAATGGTGGGACAGCGGCCTGCTCACGCCGCTGCTGTGGCTGCTGGCCATCGAGTTCGGCCTGGCGGTGCTGTCGGACGTGCTGGGACGGCTGGTGTCGCTGTTCGACCAGCTGCTGTCGGAGCTGTTCACCAACGCCACCAGCGTGCGTCTGATGGAGCACGCGGCCACGCTGGACCTGGAAGACTTCGAGGACAGCGAACTGCAGGACCGCCTGGACCGCGCCCGCCGCCAGACCATGGGCCGCATGACCCTGATGAGCCAGCTGTTCGGGCAGGCGCAGGACACCGTGACCATCATCGCCTTCGCCGCCGGCCTGGTGCTGTACGCGCCTTGGCTGATCCTGCTGCTGGCGGTGGCGCTGGTGCCGGCTTTCCTCGGCGAGGCCCACTTCAACGCGCTCAATTACTCGCTCAACTTCTCCTGGACGCCCGAGCGGCGCGAGCTCGAGTACATCCGCCAGACCGGCGCCAGCGTCGAGACGGCCAAGGAAGTGAAGATCTTCGGGCTGCACGGGTTCCTGATCGGGCGCTTCCGGGAGCTGTCGCAGAAGTTCTATCTGGCCAACCGCAGCCTGGCCATCCGCCGGGCGGGCTGGGGCAGCGTGCTCACCGCGCTGGGCACGCTGGGCTATTACGTGGCCTATGCCTACATCGCCTGGCGCACGGTGCGCGGTGAATTCACCATCGGCGACCTGACCTTCCTGGCCGGCAGCTTCCGCCGCCTTCGGCAGCTGCTGGAGGGCCTGCTGGTGGGGTTCTCGCAGGTGGCGGGGCAGGCGCTGTACCTGGACGACCTGTTCTCCTTCTTCGAGATCGAACCCGAGATCACTTCGCCGGCCGCGCCGCGGCCGTTTCCGTCGCCGGTGCGCGAAGGCTTCGTGTTCGAAGGCGTGGGCTTCCGCTACCCGGGCGCCGAGCGCTGGGCGGTGCGCAACCTCTCCTTCACGCTGCAGGCCGGCGAAGTGCTGGCCCTGGTGGGCGAGAACGGCGCCGGCAAGACCACGCTGGTGAAGCTGCTGGCGCGCCTGTACGACCCCGACGAAGGCCGCATCCTGCTCGACGGCCACGACCTGCGCGACTACGACCTGGACGTGCTGCGCCAGAACATCGGCGTGATCTTCCAGGACTTCGTGCGCTACCACCTCACTGCGGCCGAGAACATCGCGGTCGGCCAGATCGAGGCGCGGCATGACCGCCAGCGCATCGTCGAGGCCGCTCGCCGCAGCCTGGCCGACGAGGTGATCGCCAAGCTGCCCAAGGGCTACGACCAGGTCATCGGCAAGCGCTTCAAGAACGGCGTGGACCTGTCGGGCGGCGAATGGCAGAAGGTGGCCATCGCCCGGGCCTACATGCGCGACGCCCAGCTGCTGATCCTGGACGAACCCACGGCGGCGCTGGACGCGCGCTCGGAGTTCGAAGTGTTCCAGCGCTTCAAGGAGCTCAGCGCCGGCAAGACCGCCGTGCTCATTTCGCACCGCTTCTCCAGCGTGCGCATGGCCGACCGGATTCTGGTGCTCGAGCAGGGCCAGCTGGAGGCCCAGGGCACCCACGAGGAGCTGCTGGCCCAGCGGGGGCGCTATGCGGAGCTGTTCGAGCTGCAGGCATCGGGCTACCGGTAATGGCCGGGAATGGCCCGCCGCCGCGGCTCTGCCGCTGGCCTACCCGTAGCTCACGGCCACCACCGCGAACCGCACGATTCCCGTGGGCAGCACCACCTCGAACTCATCGTCCACGCGCTTGCGCAGGGCGGCGCGGGCCAGCGGTGAGTCAATGCTGATCCAGCCGGCCTTGGCGTCGGTTTCGTCCGGGCCCACGATGCGGTAGCGGGCGCTGTCGCCGCTGTGGGCATCCTCGATCTCGAAGACGGCGCCGAAGAAGATGGCGCCGCGGTCGGTCGGTGCACCTTCCGCGACCTTCAGCGCCTCGATGCGCTTGGTGAGGTAGCGCACGCGGCGGTCTATCTCGCCCAGCTGCTTCTTGCGGTAGGTGTACTCGGCGTTCTCGCTGCGGTCGCCTTCCGCCGCGGCGGCGGCCAGCGCCTTCACCACCTCGGGCCGGCGTACGCGCCAGAGGTCGTCGAGCTCGGCGCGCAGGCGATCGAAGCCCGCGCGCGTAATGATGGCCGTGGACGCCTCCGAAGGCGGACGCCAGCGCGACATGGCTCAGCCGGCCGGGGGCGCCGCCGGCAGGTACTGCAGCGGCGAGTCGGGACCAATCGGCAGCTCCAGCCAGATCCAGATGCCGAACATGGCGCTCCAGCCGATCAGGAAAACGACGGAGTAGGGCAGCATGGTGGAAACCAGGGTGCCGATGCCGGCCTTGGGCTCGTAGCGCTGGAAGAAGGCGATGATCAGGGCGAAGTAGCTCATCATCGGCGAGATGATGTTGGTGACGCTGTCGCCGACGCGATAGGCCACCTGGGTCATCTCGGGCGAATAGCCCAGCAGCATGAACATCGGGATGAACACCGGCGCCATCAGCGCCCATTTGGCCGACGCCGAGCCCATGAACAGGTTCACCACCGCGGTGAGCAGGATGAAGCAGATGAACAGCGGGATGGTGGGCAGGCCCAGGGACTTGAGCGCATCCGCGCCCTCCACCGCGAAGATCAGGCCTAGCTGGGTCCAGTTGAAATACGACACGAACTGGGCGGCGAAGAACACCAACACGAGATAGCCGCCGAGCGTGCTCATGCTGGCGGCCATTCCCTTGAGCACGTCGTTGTCCGACTTGATGGTGCCGGCTCCCACGCCGAAGGCGATACCGGCAAGCAAGCCGTAAAGGAAGATGATGACAACCACGCCGCTGAGCAGCGGCGAGCGCAACACATCCTGGCGCTCATCGAGCAGGAAGCCGGAGCCAGGGATGGCGGGCAGCTGCCAGACGCTTCCAAAAAGCTCGAAGCTGGCGCCGGCGGCGGGATAGCCACCCCAGAACACCAGCGCGGAGAAAGCAAGCACCGTCCAGGTGGCATAGCGCATGCCGCGCTTCTCGGCGGGGCTAAGGCGCTGGTCGTCGGGCTTGGCGTCGGCGGCCAGGGTCAACGGCGGGACCTCGCTGTCGGGGAAGCGCGGCCCGACGATTCGTTCCGTCACGAACCAGCCCAGCAGCGTGATCACCGGCGTGGAGGCGATCATGAAGTACCAGTTCGCCAGCGGGCTGACCGTATAGTTTGGATCGACGATGCGCGCGGCCTCTTGCGACAGGCCCGACAGCAACGGGTCGATGGTGCCAATCAGCAGGTTGGCCGAATAGCCGCCCGACACGCCGGCGAACACCGCCGCCATGCCCAGGATGGGGTGCCGCCCGGCCGAAATGAAGATCAGCGCGCCCAACGGCACCAGCAGCACGTAGCCAATCTCGCTGGCCATGTTCGACATCACGCCGGCGAACACCAGCACCGGCGTGAGCAGGTGCTTCGGCGCGGCCAGCACCAACAGCCGCAGCGAAGCGCCGATCAGGCCGCTGTGTTCGGCCACGCCGATGCCGATCAGGGCCACCAGCACCACGCCCAGTGGGGCGAAGCCGGTGAAGTTGGTGACGGTTTGGGTCAGGATCCGGTGCAGGCCCTCGATGCTCAGCAGGTTCACCGGAGTGACTATTTCGCCGGTGGACGGATGCGCCACGCTCAGGCCCGCCATCGAGGCCAGCCACGAGGCGATCACCACGCCCAGCGCCAGCAGCGCGAACAGCGTGGCCGGGTGGGGCAGGGCATTGCCGCCGCGTTCGACGATGGTCAGGAAACGGTCCATCGCGCTGCGCTTTGTCGGGGTGGTCTGGGTCATCGGGCCGGCATCCGTGGAAAGTGTGGTGGGCTGTGCGGATCGTCGTCGAATATACCAGCGCCGCCCTCCGGGACCGCCGGATGTGGATAATCAGGCCATCCACCGCCCCTGGATCCGCCATGACCCTGGTCTTTGGTTTGCTTTTCCTGGCCTTGATGGGCTGGGGCATTTTCGCCTTCAACCGCCTGGTGCGGCTGCGCAACCAGGTAAAGGCCGGCTGGAGTGATATCGACGTGCAGCTGATGCGCCGCCACGACCTGGTGCCGCGCCTGGTGGAAGCGGTGCGTGCCTACGCCGGCCACGAGCATGCGGTGCTCGAGCGGGTTACCCAGCTGCGGTCCCAGGCGATGGCCACGACCTCGCCGGCGCGGCTGGCGGGCCTGGAACAGGCCCTTGAAAGCGACGTGGCCCGGCTGTTGATCATCAAGGAGGCCTATCCCGAGCTCAAGGCCAGCGAGAATTTCCTGGCGCTGCAGCGCGACCTGGTGGACGTCGAGGACCACCTGCAGTACGCGCGGCGGTTCTACAACGGTGCGGTGCGCGGGCTCAACGACGGCGTGCAGCGCTTTCCCGACCTGCTGGTGGCGCGTGCGCTGGGCTTTAACGCCGCCGAGTTCTTCCGGGCCGGCGACGACGCCGCCGTGGCCCCGAAGCTGGAGCTGGGCGCGTGACCGGGCGCCTGCTGGTCGTCGTGCTGGCGTGTCTGTCCTGGCTGGCGCCTGCGGCGGCGCAGGAGCGCATCCTCAGCTACGACAGCGAGCTCAGCGTCCGTGCCGACGGCAGCCTGGACGTGGTCGAGACCATCCGGGTGCGGGCCGAGGGCAACCAGATCCGCCGCGGCATCTATCGTGACTTCCCCACCCGCTACAGGGACCGCTTAGGCAACCGCATGGTGGTTGATTTCGAACTGCTGGGCGTAGAGCGCAACGGTCGCCCTGAACCGTATTTCACCGAAGCCCGGCCCAACGGCGTGCGCATCAACACCGGCAGCGACGACTACCTTCCGGTGCCTTCCGACATCACGTTCACGCTTCGCTACCGGACAACGCGCCAGCTGGGGTTCTTCGACGAGCATGACGAGATTTACTGGAACGTCACCGGGCTGGGCTGGGATTTCCCGATCGAGCAGGCGACGGCGCGCGTGCAGCTGCCTGCGGCGGTGCCCAGGGTGCAGATGCGGCTGGACGGCTACACCGGTGCCGACGGGGAGAAAGGCAAGGCCTTCGATATGGCGGCGCCGTCCGACGGCGTTGCCACGTTCCGCACCACCGCCGGGCTGGGACCGCAGCAGGGGCTGACGGTGGTGGTGGGCTTTCCGAAAGGCCTGGTCACCCAGCCCAGCCGGATGCAGCGCTGGGCCTGGTTCCTGCGCGACAACGGCGGTGTGCTGATCGGGCTGGCGGGGCTGATGGCGCTGGTCGGCTTCTATGCCTGGCGCTGGCACCTGCACGGAAGGGATCCGCAGGCCGGCCCCATCTTCCCGCTGTACGTCCCGCCCGAAGGCTTCACGCCCGGCGAGATGCGCATGCTGCGACGCATGGGCCACGACCATCTGTGCTTCGCCTCGGACGTGGTGGACATGGCGGTGCACGGCTACCTGCACATCCACGAGGGCGGCAGCAGCAAGGCCGACGGTTGGCGCCTGGTGCGCGTGCCGCGCGCCGACGCGGCGGCATTGGGCGACAGCCAGCGCGCGCTGGCGGAAAAGCTGTTCGCCGCAGGCGACGAGATCGTGCTCAAGAACACCGAAGCCTCGCGCGTCAGCGGCGCGATCCTGGGCCACATGCTGGCGATGACCAAGAAGCTGAAGCCGCGCTACTTCATCGCCAACGGCGGCAGCCTGTTGGTGGGGCTGGTGTTGTCAGTGGCGGTGGGCATAGTGGCGGGGATGGTGGCCGGCGGCACCGGCGTTCTGGCCCTGCTGGTGCTGGCTGCCGCTGCGCTGGCGGCGCATGTCGCCTTCGCCTTCCTGCTCAAGGCGCCCACCCGGGAAGGGCGCAAGCGCCTGGACGAGATCGAAGGCCTGCGCATGTACCTGGGCGTGGCCGAGCGCGACGAACTCAAGTCACTCCAGGGGCCGGTGGCCGCGGGCGCCGAGCCGGCGCTGGACGCGGGGCGCTACGAGGCGCTGCTGCCTTACGCGATGGCGTTGGAAGTGGAAAAGGCCTGGACCGTCAAGTTCATTCGTGCGGTCGGCGAATCGTCGGTGCGTGACGCCTCGCCGAGCTGGTACCACGGTCGCGGCCCGATAGGAGCGATGGGCCTGGCGAGCATGGGCTCGTGTTTGGGCAATGCGTTGACGCGGGAAATCTCGTCGTCATCCACGCCGCCCGGATCAAGTTCGGGCGGCGGTGGCGGGGGCTCGTCCGGCGGTGGTGGGGGCGGCGGTGGCGGCGGCGGCCGCTGGAGCGCCGCGTTAAGTGAGCGCGTGTTTGCGCCCCCCCGGGCCCCC
>NZ_JAIBFH010000237.1 GCF_019459675.1 Arenimonas sp. | reverse complement strand
GGCAGGTAGTCCAGCGTGGCCCCGCCCAGCGTGGCGGCCATGTAGGCGCCGCCGGGGTTACAGGGCCCCCGCGGCGAGGGGGAGGTGCCGGGGGCCGCCCGTTCGCGCGAAAGGTTCACCGCGGCCAGTCCGCGCTTTTCGTATTCGGAGCGGTAGATGCGGCCCGGCAGCACGATGGCCAGGTACTGGTCGGCGGCCAGCACGTTGGTGCCGAAGCTGGTGACCAGGGTGGCGACGATCAGCGAGCCGGTGGAGCGGGCCATCTTGAGCACGCTGCGGATCAGGCGCTCGAGCAGGCCGGCGCGCTCCATGATGGCGCCGAAGGACATCGCGCAGATCACCAGCCAGACGGTGTTGAGCATGCTGGACATGCCGCCGCGGTTGAGCAGCGAATCGATGGCCTCGTTGCCCGATTCTCCCTTGTAGCCGCCGATCAGCGACGACCAGGCGCCCTTGAGCAGGGCCATCGGCCGCGACAGGGTTTCATCGGCGGCCAGCGCCACCACCAGCTCCGGCTGGAAGATCACCGCGAACACCGCGCCCAGCAGCGCGCCGATCAGGATGGTGGGGTAGGCCGGGAAGCGCATCACGGCCAGGCCGAACACCACCACCAGCGGCAGCAGCAGGTGCGGGCCGATGGCGAAGATGCGCGACAGCTCGCCCGACAGGTCCGCGAAGCCGGCCTCGGCGGTGCCGGCGGTCACGCCGATGCTCAGGTATGCGAAGCCCGCCAGCGCGATGATGATGCTGGGGATGGTGGTCCAGGTCATGTGCCGCACGTGCGCGAACAGCTCGCTGCCGGCCGCGGCGGGCGCCAGGTTGGTGGTGTCCGACAGCGGCGACAGCTTGTCGCCGAAGTAGGCGCCGGAGATGACCGCGCCGGCGGTGATCGCCGGGTCCAGGCCCAGGCCCTGCGCCACGCCCATCAGCGCCACGCCCAGGGTGCCGGCCACTGTCCACGAGCTGCCGATGGTCACCGCGACGATGGCGCAGACCAGACAGGCCGCTGGATAAAAGAAGGACGGATGCAGGAGCATCAGGCCGTAGTGGATCAGTGTGGGTACGGCGCCGGACAGGATCCACGAGCCGATCAGCGAGCCCACCGCCAGCAGGATCAGGATGGCGTTGGTGGAGATCGAGATGCCGTGCACGATCGCGTCCTGCACATCGTCCCAGCGCATGCCGTTTCGGATTCCGACCAGGGCCGCGACGCCGCCGGCCAGCAGCAGCGAGATCTGGCTGCCGCCGTATGCCGAATTGTCCGCGAACAGGTATACCGACGTGCCCAGCAGGGCGAACAGGAAGACCAGGGGCAGGAAGGCCTGCAGCAAGGTCGGTTCTCGTGCCTGCACGGCCGGCGTTGGTTCGGTCATTGGTCGCTCTCCCCAGAGTATCCGCCGGAGTTTACCCGAGCCGGCCCGGGCCGCGCGGGTATGCTGGCACCCTTCGCCACCGTCCGGATCCCCGATGACCGACCGTCTGCCGCTGGTCCCGCTGTTCAACGACTATCTGGTGCGATATCCCGCCGAGGCGGCGGCCGTCGCCCTGTTCCGGGAGCTGCTGCTCGATCCCGGGGCCGTCTTCGAACGGGCGCGCCTGGCGGGCCACTACACGGGTTCGGCGTGGCTGGTCAGCGCCGACGGCGCGCGCGTGCTGCTCACCCACCACCGCAAGCTCGGCCGCTGGCTGCAGCTGGGTGGCCACGCCGACGGCGACGCCGACCTGGCGCAGGTTGCGCTGCGCGAGGCGGAGGAGGAGTCGGGACTGGGGGACCTGGTGGTGGAGCCGGCCATCTTCGACCTCGACCGCCACGCCATCCCCGCGCGCGGCAGTGAGCCGGAGCACTGGCACTACGACGTGCGCTTCGTGGTGCGCGCGACCGGCAGTGAGGCTTTCGCCGTCAGCGAAGAATCGCTGGCGCTGGCGTGGAAATCGGTGGCGGACATCGCCGGCGACCCGTCGTCGGACGAGTCGCTGCGGCGCATGGCGGTGAAGTGGCTGGAGCTGGAAGCGGGCTGAGGCAAGCAACCGTCCATGGTGCGCTGACGTTCGCCATCCATGGCTCAACCGAGCCTGAGCGACGACAGTCCCCCGGACTGTCGCAAGCGGCTCAGACTCGACCGTTGAACTCGCCGGTGACCGTGCTGACCCAGATCTTTTCGCCGTTGGTGATGTACTCGGGCACCATGATTTCCAGGCCCGTGTTGAGCTTGGCGGGCTTAGGGCGCTTGGTCGCCGTGCCGCCCTTGAGTTCCGGCGGCGTTTCGATCACTTCCAGCGCCACGCTGGGCGGCAGCTGCACGGCCACCGGCACGTCTTCGATCAGCTGGATATAGCAGCCTTCCAGGCCTTCGGTGATGTAGCCGGCGTTGTCGCCCACCACGTCGGCGTCGAGCTGGTAGGGCGTGTAGTCCTCGGCGTCGAGGAACACGAAGGCTTCGCCGTCCTTGTACGAATAGGTGGACTCGCGGCGGCTCATGTCCACTTCGCGCAGCTCGTCATCGGCGCCGCAGCTGAGGTCGAACTTCACGCCGCCCGGCACGCTGTACAGGGTGAACCGGAACTTGACGTTGCCGCCGCGGCCCTGCGGCGAGCTGCGTTCGATGTCGCGCACCTGGTAGACGGTGGCGTTGTGTTCGATGACGTTGCCTTTCTTGATGTCGCCAGCTTTCATGGGGTGGTCTCTTTGGGTTTACTTCGGGGCCAGGCGCACGGCGCCGTCGAGGCGGATGGTTTCGCCGTTGAGATACAGGCTGCCCAGGATGAAGGCCACCAGGTCGGCGAACTCCGCGGGCTGGCCCAGCCGCGAAGGGAAGGGGATGGACGCGCTCAGCGACTGCTGAACCGCCTCGGGCATGCCGTCCACCATCGGCGTCCAGAAGATGCCCGGGGCGATGGTGTTCACGCGTATGCCGAAGCGCGCCAGTTCACGCGCCATCGGCAGCGTCATGGCCACCACGCCGCCCTTGGACGCGGAGTAGGCGGCCTGGCCGATCTGGCCTTCGTAGGCGGCTACGCTGGCGGTGTTGATGATGGCGCCACGCTCGCCGTCGGTGCCCGGGGCGTTGTGCTGCATCAGGTCGGCCGCGGCCTTGGCCACGTTGAAGCTGCCCACCAGGTTCACCATCACCGTGCCGGCGAAGTTCTTCAGCGGCATCGGCGCTTCCTTGCCCAGCACGCGGCCGGCGCCCAGGATGCCGGCGCAGTTGATGGCGGCGTTGAGTCCGCCCATGAACTGCTGGGCGGCGGCGACGTTGGCGGCCACGTTGGCCTCGTCGGTGACGTCGGTGCGGAAGTAGTGCGCACTGCCGGCGCCCAGCTCGGCCACGGCGGCCGCGCCCTTGTCGTCGTTGATGTCGAACAGGGCGACTTTGGCGCCGCCGGCCACCAGCCGCTGCGCCACGGCCAGGCCGAGGCCGGAGACGCCGCCGGTGATGACGGCGCGGGTGTCCTGGATCTGCATTGGTGGATCTCCTGGTTGACCCGCGATTCTATCAGCGGTGCCGCGGGCCCTCCTACCCGGGCGCTCAGAGGTCGAGCAGGTAGTAGCGGTCGCAGCCGAAATGACCGGTGCTGCCCAGGGGGCCGTCGAGGCGCCGGAATCCGGTGCGTTCATAGAGCTTCTGGGCCTGGTCCATGCCGCACAGGGTTTCCAGATAGCACTGCTGGGGGCCCAGCGCGCGGGCGGCGTCCAGGCAGCGGGTCATCAGGGCGGCGCCGGCGCCAAGGCCGCGCAGGGCGGGCAGGAAATACATCTTGCGAAGCTCGCACACGCCCGGCGGGCCGCCGTCCAGCGCAGCCACGCCGCCGCCGCCCAGCACGCGCCCGTCGGCCACCACCACGAAATAAGCCGCGCCCGGCCGGTCATAGGCCGCATGCATCGCCTGCACTTCCGGGTCGTGGATGGCGAAGCCCGGGCCGTCGGCGCCGAACTCGGGCATCACGGTACGGATGATGCCGGCGACGGCGGCGTCATCGTCGGCCGTGATGGGACGGATGATCAGGTCGGGCGAGTTCATGGCCGCGCGGCCCTGTTCTGGCGCAGGTAGGCCGCGAAGTTGTCGGGGTCCAGGCCCGGGCTGAACAGGAATCCCTGGCCGATGCCGATGCCCAGCGCCAGCAGGAAATCGCGCTGGGCCGGGCTTTCGATGCCCTCGGCCACCACTTCCAGGCCCAGGCCGCGGGCGATGCCTTCCACTGCCTGGCAGATGGCCACGTCCGAGGCATTGCCTGGCACGCCCTGCAGGAAGCTCTGGGCCAGCTTGAGGCCGTGGATGGGCAGCCGACGCAGGTAGTTCAGTGCGCTGTAGCCTTCGCCGAAATCATCGATGGTCAGCACCACGCCCAGCTCGCGCAGCGCCTTGAAGGTGGCGAGGGTGTCGGGCGCGTCCTCGATCAGCACGCGTTCGGTGAACTCCAGCTCGAGCGCAGCGCCGGGCAGGCCATGGTCGGCCAGGGCGCTGGCGATGGTTTGCACCAGGTCTTCGGTGAGGAACTGGCGGTACGACACGTTCACCGCCACGCGTTCGATCGCCAGGCCGTCGCTGCGCCACTGCGCCATGTGCCGGCAGGCGGCGTCGATCACCCAGGCGCCGATGCCGACGATGTCGCCGGTGGTCTCGGCGTGGCTGATGAAATCGTCCGGGCTGATTTCACCCAGCGTGGGGTTGTTCCAGCGGATCAGCGCTTCGGCGCTGCACACGCGGCCGTCGGCCAGCGACACCAGCGGCTGGAAGACCAGCCGGAACTCGCCGTTGTCCAGCGCACGGCGCAGCTGCGCCTCGATCTGAACGCGGTCGTGCTGCTTGCGCGCCAGCTCGGGCGTGAACTCCTGCCAGGTGTTGCGGCCGCGACGCTTGGCGTCGTACATCGCCGCGTCGGCATTGTTCACCAGCTGCTGCACGGTGCGGCCGTGCACGGGGTGGCGTGCGAGGCCGACGCTGGTGGTGATGGTGAATTCCTCGCCGGCGTAGCGGAAGCTGTCGCCGAAGGCACGCGTGATCTTTTCCGCCAGCGCCTCGGCCATCGCCGGGTTGTCGTTGGGCGGCGTAACCACCAGGAACTCGTCACCGCCGAAGCGGGCAAGCAGCCCGGCATCGCCCACGCACTGCTCCAGCCGGCGCGCCGCACTGACCAGCATGTGGTCGCCAGCGGCGTGGCCCAGCAGGTCGTTCACGAGCTTGAAGCGGTCCAGGTCGATGTAGATCACCGTGGCGCCCGGATGCTGGTCGTCCAGCTGGCGCTCGACTTCCGACAGGATGCCGTCGCGGTTGAACAGGCCCGTCAGCGGGTCGGTACGCGCCTGGCTGCGCAGCGCTTCTTCGATCTGGCGGCGCTGCGTCACGTCCTGCACGGTGCCGGTGATGCGCGCCGGCATCGGGGCCCGGCCCTCGGCCTGGCCCATCAGCCGGGCCCAGTGCATTTCACCGTCCAGACGCCGCACCTGGATCTCCAGGTCGAACGCGCCGCCGTCGCGCACCACGCTTTCCAACGCGTCCTCCACCGCCTTCCGGTGTGCGGGGGCGACGTGCACCATGGCGTCTTCCAGCGTGCGCGGCGGGTCGTCGCGGCGGCCGAGGATGCGCAGCGCCTCGTCGGTGAGGTAAATCCGGTTGCGGCCGCCGTCCCACTCCCAGCCGCCGATGCGGGCCAGGGCCTGCGCCCGCAGGAACAGGGCGCTGTCGCGCTTGAGTTCGGTGACATCCGAGAACAGGGATATCACCTGGTGCGGCTTGC
>NZ_JAIBFH010000222.1 GCF_019459675.1 Arenimonas sp. | reverse complement strand
TCGCTGTCGTACCTGCACCGCTTCCCGCTGCACGGGCTGAAGATCGACCGCAGCTTCGTGGCCGAACTGCGCAGCGGCGAAAGCGGCGGCAGCACGGCCATCGTGCGCGCCATCCGGCTGCTGGCCGATTCGCTGGGACTGGAAGTGATCGCCGAAGGCATCGAGACCGAAGACCAGCGCTACCAGCTGCGCCTGCTCGGCCTGAGCCTGGGCCAGGGCTACCTGTTCTCGCGGCCCGCCTCCATCGGCACCATGCTGCGCCGCTACGGCATGGAAGCCCTGGACTGAGGCGGCAGCAGGTTTTCGGCCCGCAGCCAGGCAATGGTGTCGGCCAGCAGTTCGGGCAGCGGCGTGCTGCGGTAGCCCAACTCGCGCTCGGCCTTGGATGAGTCCACGGAAAGATGCTTGCAGGTGAACGTGGCCGCCACCGGCGTCAGCTCCGGCGGCCTGCGGGTGATGCGCGACACCAGGTCCAGCACGCGCGCATAAGTCCGCAACACCGGGGCGGGCATGGCCTTGGCCGGCGCGGGCTTGCCCAACTGGCGGCCGGCTTCCTGGATCAGCTTCAGGAAGCTGGCGTGCTCGCCGCCCACCAGCCAGGTTTCGTCGCGCGCCGGCTGGCGCCAGGCACGCACCTGCGCACGCGCGATCTCGCGCACGTCGGCGAAGGCGCCCGAGCCCGGCGGCGAACCCGGCAGCTTGCCCGCGTCGATCAGGCGGATCAGGTTCGACCAGTTGTTGTAGTCGCCGGGGCCGAGGATGTGCGAGGGCTGGAACACCAGGAAGGGCAGCCCCGATTCGCGCACCAGGCGCTCGGACGCGTACTTGGTGCGCTCGTAGTTGATCCACGACTCCGCGCCGCGCTGCGGCACGTCCTCTCGCAGGGTGCCCTTCACCAGATGCGAGTAGGCCGAGACGCTGGACGTGTGCACGAAACACGACACACCGGCCGCTTTCGCGGCGGCCAGCAGGCGTGCGGTGCCGCCCACGTTGGTTTCGGTTTGCGCCGCGTCGCCCGGGCCCCAGTTGTTGGTGTCGGCGGCGGTGTGGAAGACCGCTTCGCAGCCGGCAACGGCCGCCTCAAGCGCGCCGGCGTCGCCCAGGTGGCCACGCACCGGGGCAGCACCCAGCGCCACCACGGCGGCATCGCCGGCCGCCGAACGCGACAGGCCGCGCACCGTCACCCCGTCGGCCACGAGCTCTCGTATCAGGTGCTGGCCAAGGAATCCGGTGGCGCCGGTGACAAGGACGTTAGGCATGGTGGGCTCTGGGCGGTGGGCGACAGGGAAGGTTTACGCAGCCGGGCCCGGCCGGGGGGCGGCCGCCGGGCGGGGGGGGGATAGTTCGGGGGAGGGGGGGGGGGGGGGG
>NZ_JAIBFH010000211.1 GCF_019459675.1 Arenimonas sp. | reverse complement strand
CTTCGCGTGCCTTCGCTGCGCCGGTGTAGGCGCCGGCTTCGGCGCCGAACAGCTCCGCCTCGATCAGCTCGGCCGGCAGCGCGCCACAGTTGAGCGTTACGAACGGCCCCGACTTCACCGACGAGTTGGCCTGCAGGATGGCGGCAATGCATTCCTTGCCAGACCCGTTCGGGCCGGTGACCAGCACCGGCACGTCGGCCTGCGCCACCTGCGCGGCCAAACCCAGCAGCTGAGCCATGGCGTCGTCGCCCCAGACCATGCCGCGCAGGTCGAGCCGCGACTCGATGCCGGCGCGGGTGCGCTGGCGCGCCCCGCGTTCGCGCGCCAGAAGGCGGTTGGCCTGGCCCAACTCGATCAGGTTGCCCACCGACGCCATCAGCCGCGCGTCGTCCCAGGGCTTGCCCAGGTAGTCAGCGGCGCCGGCCTTGATCAGGCTCACGGCGGCATCTACGTGCGTCCACGCCGTCAGAAGCACGATGGGCAGATCGGGATGCGCCTGGCGAATACGGCGGAACAGTGCTTCACCTTCTTCGCCCGAGGTGGTGTCGGCGCTGAAGTTCATGTCCTGCACCACCAGGTCCACCGGCTGACCCGCCAGAAGCTTCAGCCCTTCATCGGGGCCGTGTGCATACAGCGTGTGGATGTCGTGCAGCGAGAACAGCACGTCCAGCGCCGTGGCGATGGCGGGGTTGTCGTCAATGACCAGGACGGTAGGCATGCACGGAATTCTCACACACTGCGCGTGGCTACGGCAGGCGGTATGGCGGCCGCGCGCCAGGCCGGGCCGACCACCGCCACCAGTCCCAGCAGCACCAGCGCCAGCGCGCCGAAACCAACATAGGAAGGCGGCAGGCGGCCCAGGGACAGGCTGGACATCATCAGAGCGTTCATTGCATAAGCCGCCACGGCGCCGGCCACCACGCCCAGCGTGGTGATCAGCAGGTTCTCGACCAGGAAATATTCCAGCACGTCCGCGCGCCGGGCTCCCAGCGCGCGGCGCACGCCGATCTGCTTGCGGCGCTGGCTGACCCACAGCGAAGCCAGGCCGACGATGCCGGTGGCCGTCATCACCAGCAGCAGCGTGACCACCAGCAGCAGCCCGCGGATCACGGTGCGCTCGCTGCGGTAGCGCTCCGCGCGCGTTTCGTCCATGGTGCGGGCCGACAGCACCAGCCGGCCGGGCTGTTGCTGCTGCAGCAGGCTGCGCGCTTCGCCCAGCACGCGGTCCTGCTGCGACGCCTCGACCCGCACCGCATAACCGAGCACGGGGATGGCCATGCGCTGCGGATAGATCACCGAATGCGCAGGGTCACCGCCCCAGCTGGTGCGGCCCCACGGTGACACCAGTCCGTCCACCACGCCCACCACCTCGATGGCCGGCGCACCGCGGCCGGCGCGGATGGTGCGGCCAACCGCCGATTCGCCCGGGAACAGCGCCGCCTCGAGGCTGCGGGTGATCAAGGCCACTGGCGAATGTTCACTGCCCGGCTTGGACCAGCTCAACAGTCGCTGCTCGTCGGCGCGCAGGTCGCGGCCCGAAACCAGCTGCAGGCCCAAGGTGCGCACGACGTTGGCGTCGGTGCGGTACACCGCCGCCGACGCGGTGGAGTCCACGGCGTCAGGGTCCACCTGGAAGCCGTTGTTGCTGCCCGACTGCGACAGCGGCATCTGGTTCACGTACGACACCGACAGCACGCCCGGAATGGCAGCCAGGCGCTGCACGTCGCGTTCGATCACCGCGCCGGTGTCATCGCCGGCCTTGTCGCTGACCACCAGCGACAGCAGGCCCGCCTCGACTACGCCGCTGGGCGTGGACGCCTCGCGCAGGCGCTCGTTCACCACGTAAAGCGCGTTGGCCAGGATGGCCAGGGTGAGCGCCACCTGCAGCGCGATCAGCAGCACGCCCGAGGCGCTGCGTCGCATGGCGGAGAAGATCGGGCGGATGGTCATGGCGGCGCTCCTATTGGCTCTTGAGCTGGATGGCCGGGCGCACGCTGGCCGCGCGCCAGGTGGGCAGCAGGCCGGCCACGAGGGCGCACAGCAGCGACAGCGCGACGGTCGCCGCCAGTAGCCGCGTGTCCATGCGGTAGAACGTGGGCGAGTCCGCGAGGCCCTGGCCCAGCAGCTGCACGCCGTAAAGCGCCAGTGCCGCCCCTGCCGCCGCCCCCGCTGCGCCGATCACGCCGGCCTCCACGAGATACTGCGCGAAGATGTCGCGCCGCCGAGCTCCCAGCGCGCGCCTGACGCCGATTTCGCCCTGGCGCGCGGTGAACTTCGCCAGCATCAGCGCCATCAGGTTCACCAGGCACACGCACAGGAAGCCAAAGGCCACCCAGGTGGCCATGCGGGTGTCGTTGCCCACCACGCCGATATCGGCCAGCACGCCCCGCACGTCCAGCACCTTCGAGTTGTCGGGGCGGGGCATGCGGCCCAGCGCCTTCTGCTGCGCTACGTAGGCCGACACGTGGTCGCGGAAGCCGTCCGCGTCGCCGGCGCTGGCCAGCTCCACCCAGTACTGCACCCAGGTGCAGTTCGAGTCCAGGAAGCTCTGGAAATCGTAGCCCTGCTCGGCGCCGTCGCAGCTGGTCCAGCCTTCGTTGCGGTAGGAGCGCCCGAGCGCGTTGTTGAACGGGATCCAGAGCTGCTCGGGCGCACTGGTGACGCTGGAGCCGTAGACGCGGTAGAACTTCGGCGTCGGCGCCCAGTTACCGATGACGCCGCTGACGGTGTATTCGCGCTCGTCCACGCGCAGGCGCTGGCCCACGGCCGGGTCGTCGCCGAACAGCCGCCGCGCCAGGTCGGTGCCGATCACGGCTACGTCGGCGCCGCGTGCATCGTCGTTGACGGACCAGGCGGCGCCTTCGCGGAAAGGCACGTCCAGCATCGTGAACAGCTCGCCCGTGGTGGCGATGCCCGGCGTGCGTTCGGCCGGCGGCGCCTGGCTGCCGCGGTCCACCGCCGGCGCGATGCCGTACAGCACCGCGCGCCGCATGCCGAAACCGGAGCGCATCAGGTTGGTGGCGTCGGCGTAGGTAAGCTGCAGGTCGGGCGTGGACAGATCGTCGGCACCCTCCAGCGGCCGCGTGTCCAGCCGCGGCGTGTAAAGCCGGTCGCTCTTGCCCGGGATCGGATCGCCCGCCAGCGCCATCAGCATCGTCAGGCTGGTCATGCTGGCGGCAATGCCCACCGCCAGGATCACCACCATCAGCGCCGTCAGCGCAGGTGCGCGGCGCAGGCTGCGCAGACCCAGCATCAGATAGTAGGCAAGCATGTCGGTATCCCGGGGGTGGGCGTGCGGGGTGGCGTCAGACGCTGCGCGTGGCTTCGGCAGGCGGGATGCGCGCCGCGCGCCAGGCCGGACCCAGTGCCGCCAGCAGGCCCAGCAGCCACAGTGCGATGACGCCGCCCGGCAGATAGTGCAACGGCAGGCGCGGCACTTCCAGCGCGCCCACCAGCCACTGGTTGAGTGCCATCGTCAGGCCCAGGCCCACGGCGATGCCCAGGGTGGTGACCATGAAGTTCTCGACCAGGAAGTAGCGCAGGATGTCGCGCTGCCGGGCGCCGATCGCCCGGCGCACGCCGATCTGCTTGCGCCGTTGGTTCACCCACAGCGAGGCCATGCCGACGATGCCCGACGCGGTCACCACCAGCAGAAGGCCCATGATGGTGACCAGCATCCAGGCCAGCGAGCGGTCGGCGCGGTAGCGGTTGGCGCGTGCCTCCAGCAGGCTGGTGGTGCGCAGGTGCACGCGGTCGTCGCGCGCGGCCACCAGTTTGTCCTCCACTTCGCGCATCAGGCGGTCCAGCTGGCCGGGTTCGGTGCGCACGATGTAGGACGCGTTGGGATCGAGCTGGCGCAGGGGCACGATGATCGAGCGTTCGGCGACGTCGCCCAGCTGCGCCCAGGGGCTCTGCATCTTCTCGACCACGCCCACCACCTCCATCCGCGAATCACCCAGGTACAGCACTTTTCCGACGTAGTTCTTGGCGTCGGGGAACAGGTGCCTGGCCAGGGCGCGGGTGATCACCGTGTGCTTGGGTTCGACGTTGGCCAGCGAAGGTTCGACCACCTGCACTTCGTCGGGCGTGAAGTAGCGGCCTTCGGTCAGCTCCAGGCCCAATGCCTCCACCAGGTTCTCGGAGCTGAAGTAGAACGCGGTGTTGGTGTCCTCGACGCTGTCGTCGTTGCTGTTGGCTCGCACGCTGAGGTTCCAGCCCGACTGGGTGAGCGGCGCCATGTTGGCGGTGGCCACGGCCTTCACGCCCGGCATCGCCCGGATCATCGCCAGGTCGGCGTCGAGCATCGCCGGCACGTCGATGCCTTCGCGGAAGCCGTAGAGACGGATATAGAACGTGTTAGCTTCGTACGCCCCCCCGGGGCGGGGGG
>NZ_JAIBFH010000186.1 GCF_019459675.1 Arenimonas sp. | reverse complement strand
GCGCTTATCTGCACCTGCCCCACCGAGGCGTAAAGCAGTTCGTCCTGGATCCCGGACGCCTCGCGATAGAGATTCAGCGCGGCCGCCTGGTCCTGCGGCACGCCCAGGCCCAACTCATACAGATAGCCCAGGTTGATCTTGGCGCGGCCATAGCCCTGGTCGGCCGCCTTCTTGAACCACTGGAAAGCCATGCCGTAGTCCGGTTCGGTGCCCAGCCCCTTCGAATAGATTTCGCCGACGTTGTTCTGCGCCTCGGCGCTGCCGCCCATGGCGCCTTCCAGCCACACCTTCAGTGCGGTCTGGTAATTGGCGCGATCGTGCGCGACGTATTCGCCGCCGCGTATCTCGCAGTCGGCCTGGGTGGTGCGCACCGGACGGCGGGCGCTGAGGAAGGTGGCCTGCCGGCCGAGCTTGCGGATCTGCCCGGGCAACAGGCAGTCCACCACCATCAGGTCCTCGGCGTTTCGCACCGCGGCCTGGGCCGGGTGGGCCGGCCATCCAGCGACAATTGCCAGCACGCATGAAGAAGCAATAACGGACAGTCGGGATTGATCCGGACACGCGCTGCGCAAAGTCATGGCATGGCTCCTTTTGGAAGCAATGCGGCCCGCGCCAAGGCCATTGTAGCGGCGCGCCAGCCGCATATACTCGTGCCGGAGTTATAGCCGCAAACCTGGGGAAAAGCGATGGACGTCCTGCGCAGCGCGGCAAGCGGCCGACGGGTGGTCAACGCCCTGTCTGGAAGACTCGTCAACGCGGCGGCGCTGTTGCTGCTGGCACTGGCGGGCCTGGGCTGGAGCAGCCAGTCGCAGGCACAGACCTGCGACTTCGTGCAGCTCGGCGCAACCTCGGCCATCAATCTTTCAGGAAGCTCGGTCAGCTTCTCGCTCGAGGCGCAGACCGCGTGTTCGCCCACGGTGAACGTCGCGATCGCCATCACCGCCGACACCACCGGCGGCGCCACCGTGCAGGCACCCGCCAACCCAACGGTGTTGCTCGACACCCCCTACGTTTTCAGCGTGAACCTGGGCCCCACGCCCGGCGGCATCGGCACGGTCACGGCCACCTGCCTGAGCGGCGGCTGCGCCGGCGACGTGCTGACCTACACCTTCCGCACCAACAACCAGTTTTCCTACACCGCCGCCACGCCGACCCTGGTGACCAACCAGATCACGCCGGTCACGTTGACCACCAACTTCCTGTTGAACGGTGCGCCCGGCGCACTGGCCACGAGCTTCTTCAACCTCACCACGAACTCTGCCATCGGCGTCCCGGTCAATCCCAACGCCGGCGGCAGCGCCAGCACCGTTTTCAGTACGTCCATCGTCAACACCTATGCCATCAGCGGCAGCCTCAATTGCCCGGTGTTGGCCGCGCTTGAAGGCTGCCCGCCGCCGCCGGTGAACTTCAGCGTGCAGGTGGAGGCGGTGACGCTTGCGGCCACCACGCCGATTGCACCGTCAACCACCGCCGGCACGCCGCTCTCTCTTCGCGTTCGCTACGGCAGCGCCAGTATCCCCGCGCCCAACGGCACCAACATGAGCTGGACCGTTGCCTCGCAGCCCCCGGGCGGCGACGCGGTACTGAACGGCAATCCCGTGGCCGCCGCCGGCGTGAGCACGGCGATTTTCAGCGCCACCGTGCCCGGAACCTACACCGTGTTCGCCAACAGCGGCTGCACCTTCTGCGCGCCGGGCAGCCAGACGTTCACGGTGACCGTCAACGCGTTCCCTTACGTGTTGGTGCCCGTCAGCCCCAATCCGCTGGCCGGTTCGTCGGGCGTGGGCCTGCCGGTGACGGTGCGGCTGGAACAGGGCGGTGCGCCGGTCGCGGGAGCCACGGTGCTTTGGAACGCCAGCGCGCCGTTCTCGCCCGCCAGCGCCACCAGCATCACCAACGCCGCCGCGGGCGAGGCGTCCGCCACGTTCACGCCGTCCACCTTCGGCAGCTTCACCAATGCCATCGTCGCCTCGGTGGATATCGACGGCATTCCCGCCTCCGGTGACGAAGCCAGCCTCAGCTTCGACGCCAACATCGCCTTCGTGGCCAGCCTGGCCATCGCCGGCGGCAACAGCCAGAGCGCACTGGTGAATACGGCGTTTGCCAATCCGCTGCAGGTGAATGCCCAGAACAGCGGCCTGCCCGGCGCCGGCATCACCATCAACTGGGCCGTCACCGCCGGCAGCGCCGTGCTTTCGGCGGCCACCAGCGTCACCGACGCGGCGGGCAATACCGCCATCACCGCCACCGCCGGCGCCACGGCCGGCCCGGTCACCATTACCGGCACGCGCCAGGATGATCCCTCGGCCACGGTCAGCTTCAGCCTGGCGGTGGACGGGCTGGGAACGCTGGCCATCATCGACGGCGACGGGCAACTGCTGGCGGCAGGCGCGGCCTCTGCCCCGATGCAGGTCGAGCTGACCAACGCCGCCGGCGCGCCGGTGGCCGGCGCGGTGGTGGCCTGGACCACCAGCAGCGGCACGCTGGCCAGCGCCACCAGCACGACCAACGCGGCGGGCCGGGCCAGCAACACCGTCACCATCACCGCGGCCGGCGCCGTGCAGGTCACCGCCAGTTCACCGCTGGCCGCCGCGCCGGCGGAGTTCGGGCTCAACGGCGCGCTGGCCAGCCTGGCCGACCTGAGTGAAACCCAGTCCGAGGTGGCGAAGGCGATCGACTCGGCCTGCCCTGCGCTCGCCGGGCTGGCTTCGCCGACCCCTGGCCAGCAGGACCTGCTGCAGCGCTGCCAAGAGTTGATCGGGGCGGCCGGCCTGGACCCGAACGCCACCATCGTCGCACTCGACCAGCTGATGGCGGACGTGGCGCTCACTCAGGTGAACGCCGCTTTCAGCGCCGCCCAATCCCAGTTCATCAATCTCAAGACCCGCATTGCCGCGCTGCGCAGCGGCGCCGGCGGCACCGACTTCGGCGGGCTGGCGATCAACACTTCGATGGGTCCGCTGTCGCTGGGCATGCTGGGCAGCGCGTTCAGCAACAGCGCGGCGGAAACCGGCGCCGAAATCGGCACCGACTTCAGCCGCTGGGGCTTCTTCGCCGCCGGCACCATCGGCCGCGGCGAAGCCGATGGCGGCGCGGTGAACCCGGCCTACGACTTCGACGTCGAGGGCGTGACCGCGGGCGTGGACTACCGCAAGAGCGACCAGTGGATCATCGGCGGCTCGCTGGGCTACACCCGCCAGGACACCCAGCTGCCGGGCAACCGGGGCGGGCTGGACACCAACGGCTGGAGCGTTTCGGCCTACACCACGTACTACCAGGCCGACAGCTGGTACATGGACGGCGTGCTGACCTACGGCCAGAACGACTACGAGCTGCTTCGCCAGATCAGCTACACCCTGCCGCTGCCCGGCGGCGGCAGCACCAGCATCAACCAGGTGGCGCAGGCGGACTCCGGCGGCGACCTGCTGTCCACGGCGTTCACCGTGGGCCGCGATTTCAACCGCGGCGCGTTCGGCATCGGTCCCTATGCCCGCGTGCTTTACACGCGCCTTGGCTTCGACGACATCAGCGAGCAGCTGCTGCCGGGCCTGGCGGGCAGCGGCCTGGGGCTGCGCATCGACAACCGGGACGTCACCTCGCTGGCCAGCGTGCTGGGCGCGAAGTTCACCTACACCCACAGCGCCGGCTGGGGCGTGCTGATGCCGCACCTGCAGCTGGAGTGGGAGCATGAGTTCGAGGACGACCCGCAGGCGATAGAGGCCCGCTTCATCAACGATCCGACCGGCAGCGCGATGCTGCTCAGTGGCGACCGCCTGGACACCGACTACTTCCGGCTGGGTCTGGGCCTGTCGATGGTGCTCACCCGGGGGCGCTCGGGGTTCATGTACTACGAGCGCCTGGCCGGAATGAACGGCATGTCGCAGTACAACCTGGCCCTCGGCTTCCGGATGGAGTTCTAGGCTGCGCGCCTGCACGCCACCGCTCGGCGCCGCCGACTTGCCATGCCTGCGCCGCCCGGTTGCGGCGCGGGCGCGGGCGCAAGCATGATGTGGTCCATGGCCCAGCCCTTACCGATGTCCCTGCCCTTCCGGCCCAGCGCATGATCGAATTCGGTCACCTCAGCCACGTCGGCCTGCGGCGCGAGCTCAACGAAGACACCTACTACGGTGACGCCGAGTTGGGACTGTGGCTGGTGGCCGACGGCATGGGCGGCCACGAGTTCGGCGAAGTCGCCAGCGCGCTGGCGCGCGACGCCGTAGTGCGCGAAGTGCGCGCCGGACGCCCGCTGGCCGAGGCCATCCGCCGCGCCGACGAAGACATCATCAAGCACAGCCGCCAGCGTGCGGAAAGCCTGCCGATGGGCACTACCGTGGTGGCGCTTCGCATCCAGGAAAACCGCTTCGAGCTGGCGTGGGTGGGCGACAGCCGCGCCTACCTGTGGAACGGCCAGCTGCGCCAACTCTCGTCCGACCACAGCTACGTGCAGGAGCTGATAGACCAGGGCGCCATCACGGCCGAACAGGCCCGCGCGCATCCGCACCGCAACGTCGTCACCCAGGCCTTGGGCGTCACCGACCCGCAAAGCCTGAAGGTGGAGGCGATTTCGGGCGAACTGCGCCCGGGGCAGCAGCTGCTGCTGTGCAGCGACGGGCTGACCGAGGAAGTGGACGACTCTGGCATTGCCGCCCTGCTCGCCAAACCCGAGCTGTCGGCCCAGGAATGCGTGGACCATCTGGTTTCGGCGGCGCTGGACGGCGGCGGCTCGGACAACGTCACCGTCATCGTGCTTCGTCGCGCCTGACCGCGCTCAGTTCACCGCGGGTGCCGGCGGCAGCGCGGGCGATCCGCCGTCTTCGCCCTGCACGGCGGCGTCCTGCAGCTGGCGCAGGTAGGGGTCTTCGCCATCCACGGCCAGCCCCGCCCGCACGATGACGCCGCACTGCACCCAGCGTTCTGAGGCGCACGCCTTGTAGGCGAAACCACGATAGAAGGCGACGATGCCGGCAATGCCGGCGCGGGCGCGGGCGTTCTCCGGATCCAGCGCCAGCGCCTGGCGGTAGTAGCCCAGCGCGCTGTCGTCGTCGGGAAGCGTCAGCTTTCGACTCAGTTCCACCGTGGTGCCGTACTCGAACAGCTGGTCGCCCGCGTTGAGCAGGCGCTCCAGCTCGCCCTGGTCTGGCGCATCCACCGGCTGGGGCAACTCGAAGCCGGCCGGCACCGGACCGTTGCCGGCAGGATCCGCGGCCGGCGGGTTGTCGGTTGGCGTCGTGGTGGCGGCCACTGGGCGCTCGGGCGACGGACTGGGCGACAGCAGCCACCATCCGAGCAAAGCAGCCACGAACAACACCAGCGACCCCGCGGCGGGCCAGAACCATACCGGCCGCGACTTGCTGCGCTGCGCGCTGATCCGGGTGCGCTGCTGGGTCGCCGCTCCGGACGCGATGCGCGAGCCGCTGCCCGGCTTGCGGGTGTTGGTTTCCTGCAGCACCGCGCCCTGCGGCGCGGTCGCCAGCAGCTTGTGCAGCGCATCAACGAAGGCGGCGCCAGTCTTGTAGCGCTGGTCGGCCTGCTTGGCCATCAGTCCCGACACCAGCGGCTGCAGCCAGACGTAGGGCTCCGGCAGCTCGGGCACGGGATGGGTGACGTGCATCAGCGCCACCGTGAACGGGTCGCCCGCCTGGTAAGGCGGCGTGCCCACCAGCAGCTCGTAAAGCACCGTGCCCAGACTGTAGAGGTCGGATCGACCGTCCACCGGTTCACCGCGCGCCTGCTCCGGGCTCATGTAGTCAGGCGTGCCTATGGAGGCCCCGGCCACGGTGGAACTGTTGCTGCCGTCCATGGCCTTGGCGATGCCGAAGTCGGCCAGCACCACCCGGCCGTCGGCGCGGAACAGCACGTTGCCCGGCTTCACGTCCCGGTGCACGAAGCCCTTGGAATGGGCGAAATCCAGGCCCTGGGCGATGTCGGTGGCGATGTCGAGGATCTGCGCGACGCTCAGGCCACCCTCGGCCAGTTTCTCCTTGAGCGTGCCGCCCGGGATGTACTCGGCCGCCAGGTAGTAAACGCCCTTGTGGCTGCCGATGTCGTACACGGTCACCAGGTTGGGGTGCTGGAGCTTGGCGGTGATCTTGCCTTCCACCACGAACCGGCTGGCGAATTCCGCATTGGCCGCCAGCACCGGCGACATCACCTTCAGGGCGACCTCGCGATCCAGCGATTCCTGCACCGCCAGGAACACCGACGCCATGCCGCCCTCGCCGATGGGCCGCAGGATGCGGTAGCCGGGGATGTTGATGTCGACCGAGGTGAGCAGGACAGTGGCGTTCAAAGCAACCTCGATGCCGGTGGCCGGGTCCGATTATCCACAAACGCCGCTCAGGGTGTGGGTTCGGGCCACAGGCGCTTGCCGGTCTTGGCCGCCATCTTGGCGATCCGCGCTTCGTGCGCCGCCAGCTCGTCGGCGTTGGCACGCACCACGCGGCGCGCGACGGCCAGCGACACAGGCAAATCCACGGACCGCGCCTGGCCTGCCTCGGCCACCGGCGCCAGGCCCAGGTCGCCCTGGCCCGCGGTCAGCCCCAGGTAAACTTCGGCCAGCAGTTCGGCGTCGAGCAGCGCGCCATGCAGCTTGCGGTGGCCGTTTTCCACGCCCAGCCGCTTGCACAGCGCGTCGAGTGAATTACGCTGGCCAGGGAAACGCTCGCGCGCCATCTTGAGGGTGTCGAGCACGCTGGAATGGTGCTCCAGGCGGCCGTAGTGGGCGCCGGCCAGGGACAGCTCGTGGTTGAGGAAGCCGACGTCGAAGCTGGCGTTGTGGATGATCAGTTCGGCGCCGCGGATGAAATCCAGCAGTTCGTCGAGCACCAGCTCGAAGCGAGGCTTGTCCAGCAGGAAATCCAGGCTCAGCCCGGTCACTTCCTGCGCGCCGGGCTCCATCTCGCGGCCAGGATTGAAGTAGCGCTGGAACCGCCGCCCGGTGGGCCGCCGTTCAACCAGCTCGATACAGCCAACTTCAACGATGCGGTTGCCTTTTTCCCAGGACAGGCCGGTGGTTTCGGTGTCGAGTACGATCTGGCGCATGTCCGGGCTCAGCTCCTGAATTTCTCAGCTTCGGCGCGCGCCAGCTTGTCCACGCGCTCGTTCTCGACGTGGCCGGCATGGCCTTTCACCCACTTCCATTTCACCGAGTGCGGCGCGGCGGCCAGCTGCAGCCTTTCCCACAGGTCCTTGTTCTTGACCGGGTCGCCGCCGGCGGTCTTCCAGCCGCGGCGGATCCAGTTGGGCAGCCATTCGCCGATGCCCTTCTGCACGTACTGCGAGTCGGTGGAAAGCACCACCTGGCAGGGCGACTTCAGCGCCTCCAGCGCCATGATCGCGGCCAGCAGCTCCATGCGGTTGTTGGTGGTCTGGGCTTCGCCGCCCGCCTGCTCGCGCGCGGGGCCATCTTGAAGCCGCCGGGCGGCCCTGCGGCCGGGCCCGGGGTTGCCCAGGCAGGCGCCATCGGTGTGGATATCAACAGGTTTCATTTTCGCTTCCATGCAGGTGGCGTTACCCGGCACTCATGCCGGGGCGGAACATTACGGCCCGTGCGCTGGCGCGCAGCGGGGTTACACCCGGATCGCGGCGGCGGGCCACCACCAGGCTGGCCATGCGGAGCCTGGCGGCCAGGCCCGCGCCAGTCGGGGGATCCAGGTCGGTGGCTTGCGCGGCCGACCAGATCGGCCCGAGATAGCGCCGGCGCTGCACGTCCAGGCCCGACCCACGCACCTGGCCGGCGAACAGCTCCGGATCCAATCCCCGCAGGCCCTTGAACGCCCAGCGAAGCCGCGACGGCGCCCAGGGGTTGAGGGTAAGCAACAGCGCCGAACCCTCGGGTTTGAGCACCCTGGCCACTTCCGCCATCAGGGCCTGCGGGTCGGGCGAGCTTTCGAACACAAACAGCGCGTACACCAGCGACAGGCTGCCGCTGGCGAACGGCAGCCTGGCGTCGTCGCAGGCCAGCGCGCCGCGGAACGCACCCGCCTGCCGCTGCAGGCTGACCACGCCCGCCAGCAGGTTGCCCGAAAGCCCCGGATCAAGCGCCGCCGTAGGCCGCAGGTACAGCCCGCTGTGGCCGAACACGCGGGTCAGTTCGGGCAGGGCCTGGCGCTGGACCTCGTGCAGCAGGCGCAGCGCGACGTCTCGGGCGAACCAGGCGTCGGGATCGGGATCAGGTTGACGTCGGGCGTGGGCCGGGGGCATGGTCGCGATTCTGCGTCAAAAGCGCGCCCCAGGTCATCCCGTGCTGCGTGCCCTACCCCTCCCCGCCTTTAACGACAACTACTTCTGGCTGCCCCCCACCCCACGCGGCTAAGCCGTGGTGGTGGACCGGGGCGCGCCCGGGCCGGTGCTGCAGGCCGCCGCC
>NZ_JAIBFH010000183.1 GCF_019459675.1 Arenimonas sp. | reverse complement strand
GGTGGTTCCTGGGAGGGGTCTGGGGGGGGGGCGGGGGGGGGGGGGCCCGCCTGGGGGGGGGGGGGGGGGGCGGGGGGGGGTCTGGAGCATCCGGTGGCCAGCAGGGCTGCGCAGCAACAAAGCACAAGGGACGCGACGCGCATCGGGTTGCTCCTGAGGTGCCATCCGCAGCCCGTTCGCTGCGGGCCGGCCGAGCATAACACCTCGAAAAGCCATGCCCGGCCGCTGGGCGATGGCCGTCTTCGCGCCCATTTCTCGTGGTGTGGCGGACCGGAAAGACAGCCCATTGCCAGCTTGTTCGGGCCGAGATCGGGCAGGCTCCCCAGGCTCGCAGCAGTAGCCCGTTCGAGGCAATATGCACCCGCCTGTTCTGCCTGGAACCACGGAGCCCACCATGCTCATCCGACTGCACGTTGCTGCGCTCCTTCTGCTTCCGCTTGTGTCGCCGGCCCGGGCGGCCATCGTCCTGGAACCGGAACTGGCGCCGCGCATCGACGCGGTATTAGCCGAGTACGCCAAGCCCGGCTCGCCCGGCTGCGCCCTTGCCCTGTACGAGCGCGGGCGCGTGCTGCATGCCAAGGGCTACGGCCTGGCCAGCATCGAGCATGGCGTGGCCATCGATCCGCTCCGGACGGTATTCGACATCGGCTCCACATCCAAGCAGTTCACGGCCGCCAGCATCCTTTTGCTGGCGCAGGAAGGAAAGCTTTCGCTGGATGACAGCGTGCGCCAGTACGTACCCGAGCTGCCCGGCTATTTCGACCAGGTCACGCTGGACCATCTGCTGCGCCACACCGGCGGCGTGCGCGACTATATCGGCCTGCTGATGCTGGGCGGCATCAACGTCCAGGACCACACCACCGACGCGGACGCCCTGCATGCTATCGCACGCCAGAAGGCCCTGGATTTCGCGCCTGGCAGCGAGTTCAGCTACAGCAACTCCGGCTACTTCCTGCTGTCGCTGGTGGTGAAGAAGGCCAGCGGAAAATCCCTGCGTGAATTCGCGCAGGAGCGGTTCTTCACTCCGCTGGGCATGCAGCAGACGCGCATCCTCGACGACCACACCCTCGTGGTTCCCAATCGCGCGACGTCGTACGAGCCGGGTACGGAAGGAATCTGGGTATTATCGACGTCCGCCTGGGAACAGAACGGCGACGGCGCCGTGCAGACCACGGCGATGGACCTGGCCCTTTGGGACGCGAACTTCTACGAGCCCAAGGTCGGCGGCAGCGCCCTGATGGAACAGCTGCAGCAGGTGGGCAAGCTCAACGATGGCGAAGCGATCACCTATGCGCGCGGCCTGATCGTGGAGGACTACCGCGGATTGCGCTCGGTGTCGCATGGCGGCTCCTGGATGGGCTTCCGCTCTGAACTGCTGCGCTTCCCCGACAGCGGGATGGCGGTGGCGGCGCTGTGCAACGTGGGCTCCAGCGATCCTTCGTCGCTGGCGCGTGCCGTAGCCGACGTGGTGCTGGCGGGTCAGCTGGAGCCGGCAGCGAAGCCGGCGGCCGCCCCGGCAGACGCGAACCCACGGCCCGAGGCAACCGCCCAGGCCGCGATGTTCGACCCTGGCCGGTACACCGGCATCTACTACAGCCCGGCCGAGGCCCTCGTGCGACCCATTGAATTGCGCGACGGCAAGCTCTGGTACGTCCGGCAGCGGGGGCAGGACAGTGAACTGGCCTACGAGGGCGCGGACCGCTTCAACATGCTGGACGTGCCTTCGCCAGCCTCGCTGCAGTTCGGCACGGCCGAAAATGGCCAGAAGCGCATGACTTTCGAGATGGGCACACAGCGGATCGAGATGCGTCAGGTCGCCCGGTTCGAGCCCGATGCCCAACTGCTGGCAACGTTTGCCGGCCAGTACGAAAGCGTGGAGCTCGACACCCGCTGGACCCTGGCGATGGACGACGGCAAGCTGGTGGTGCAGCCGCGCCGCGGTGCCCCCGTGCCGCTGTCACCGGCTTTCGGCGATGCCTTCACGGGCATGGGCCTGCTGCGTTTCCAGCGGACTGCCGGCGGTGAAATCACCGGGTTCGCGGTCGACGTCGGGCGCGCACGCGGTATCTCCTTCAGCCGCGTCGGGGCAACGACCGCCGATTGACCCCACCCCCCGCAAAGCGCTGGCCTGAGGCCGGCGCCGGGCAAAAGAAAGGGCGGCCGGGGCCGCCTTCTCGCGTTGCCTGGCGCGAATCTCAGGCCAGGTGTTCGAGCACGTATTCGGCCGCGGAAACCTTGAACTCGCCGGGCGCCTCGACGTGCAGCTGCTTCACCACGCCGTCCTCGGCGTACAGGGCGAAGCGCTTGGCGCGCAGGCCCATGCCGAAGGCCGTGGCGTCGAGCTCCAGGCCCAGGGCCTGGGTGAAGGCGCCGTTGCCGTCGGCCAGCATGTGCACGCCTTCGGGCACGCCCTGGCTCTTGGCCCAGGCGTCCATCACGAAGGCGTCGTTCACCGACAGGCAGGCGACTTCGATGCCGCGCTTCTCGAACTCGCCGAGCTTGTCCGCGTAGCCGGGCAGGTGCTTGGCCGAACAGGTCGGGGTGAAGGCGCCTGGCACGGCGAACAGCACCACTTTCTTGCCGGCGAACAGTTCGTCGGTGTCGACGGCCTGTACGCCGTCCTTGAGGGTGTTGAGGGTGGCGTGCGGGATCTTGTCGCCGATCTGGATCGTCATCGCATGGCTCCGGGTCAGGGTGGGAACAGGGGGTCGAGTTTAACCGGCCTGCATGAACGCCGCGTGCGCTCGGGGCCTTAGCGGTCGGGTCCGTGGCGCCACGGCGGGCGTAAACTGTAGCCGCGGGGAACTCCCCGGGGCGTCCACTTGCCGAGGGTTTGCAATGCAGTTCAAGGATTATTACGACACGCTCGGGGTCGAGGCCACGGCCGGCGAGGCGGAGATCAAGACCGCCTACCGGCGCCTGGCCCGCAAGTACCACCCCGACGTCAGCAAGGAAGCCGGCGCCGAAGAGCGCTTCAAGGCCATCAACGAGGCCTATGAGGTGCTGCGCGACAAGGAAAAGCGCGCCGAATACGACCAGCTCAAGTCGCAGGGCTACCGCCCCGGCGAGGAGTTCCGGCCGCCGCCCGGCTTTGGCCAGGGCGGGCCGGGCAACGGCGGTTTCCAGTACCAGCAGGACTTCGGCCAGGGCGCCGGCTTCAGCGACTTCTTCGAATCCCTTTTTGGCGGCGGCCGTGGGCCGGGCCGGGCCCAGCCACAGCCCGCGGGAGACGTCCGCGCCAAGCTCGCCCTGCCGCTGGAGCTGGCCTACACGGGCGGTAAGCAGCGCATCAACGTCAATGGCCGCACGCTGGAAGTGAACGTGCCGGCCGGTATCGCGCCGGGGCAGGTGATCCGGCTGGCGGGGCAGGGGCATCGCGGCCCCGGTCGCAGCTCCGACCTGCTGCTGGAAGTGGACTACCGTCCGCACGGCGAGTTTGAAGTGGACGGCCGCAACATCCTCTACACGCTGCCGCTGGCGCCCTGGCAGGCCGCCTTGGGCGCCACCGTCAGCGTGCTGACCCTGGGCGGTGCGGTGGAGCTGCGCATACCGCCTGGTTCCGACACCGGCCGCAAACTGCGGCTGCGCGGCCGCGGCCTGCCGGGCAAACCCGCGCCGGGCGACCAGATCGTGGAGATTGAAGTGCGCGCGCCCAAGGCCGAGACCGAAGCCCAGAAAGCGCTCTATCGGCAGATGGCCGAGGCCTTCGACTTCGATCCCGCCAAGGCCTGACGGCGCCGCCATGAAAAAGGCCCGCTTGCGCGGGCCTTTTCCCTGATGCTGCGAAGCGATCAACCGGCGCTGAGCAGCCCGTTGATGACTTCAACCAGCTGGTTTTCGTTAAACGGCTTGGTGATGTAAGCCTTGGCGCCCTGGCGCATGCCCCACACCTTGTCGGTTTCCTGGTCCTTGGTGGTGACCAGCACGATCGGGATGTGCGAGGTGGTGGCGTCCTTGGAAATGGCGCGCGTGGCCTGGAACCCGTTGAGGTTGGGCATCACCACGTCCATCAGGATCAGGTCGGGCTTGTTGGCCTTCGCTGCTTCGAAACCGGCGGCACCATCTTCGGCCGTCAGGGCTTCGTGCCCCAGCTTTTCGACAATGCGCTTCATGCCCATGAGCTGGGACGGGGAATCATCAACAATCAGGATGCGTGCCATGAATGGGCCTCCAACAGGTAGGTGATTGTATGCCGGGGGGGAGGGCAAGGTGCAACCGGGGTCAGAATCGGACAACCGTTCGTCCGAAAGATTGTCCGGCCATCATGGCCGGGAAGACGTCCGGAAGGCCTTCCAGCGACGTTTCGCGGGTGCAGATGGCGTCCAGGTGGGCCGGCTTCCAGGGCCCGGCCAGGCGCTCCCAGACCTGGTCGCGCTGCCCGCGCGCCGTGCCGGCGGACGCGATACCCAGCAGGGACACGCCCCGGATGATGAAAGGCATCACCGTGGTGGACAGGCCCGGGCCGCCGGCCAGGCCGCAGCTGGCGATGTTGCCGTAGGGCTGGATGACGCGGGTGAGGGCGGCCAGCGCCGGATCGCCGACGTTGTCGATGGCGCCGGCCCAGCGGGCGTTTTCCAGCGGACGCAGCGCGCTGTCGAGCGTGTCGCGCGGGAAAACTTCCATTGCGCCGATGCCGCGCAGGAATCCGGCGTGCTCGGCCTTGCCCGAAATCGCGTGCGCCTGGTAGCCGGCGCGCGTCAGGATGTCCAGGGCCAGCATGCCCACGCCGCCGGTGGCGCCGGTGACCACCACCGGGCCCATGTCGGGCGATTGGCCGTTTTGCTCCATGCGCAGCAGCGACAGGCCCGCAGTGAAGCCCGCCGTGCCCAGCACCATCGCCTCGCGCAGCGACAGGCCGGCGGGCAGCGCGATGGTCCACTCCGCCTGCAGGCGCACGTACTGCGAATAGCCGCCGTCGCGCGTTTCCGAAAGCCCGCTGCCGGTGCACAGCACGGCGTCGCCTTCCTTGAACCGCGGATCGCTGGAGGCCACCACGTGGCCGGCCACGTCGATGCCGCCCACCAGGGTGGGCTTGCGCAGGATCTTGCCCTGGCCGGTGCCGGCCAGCGCGTCCTTGAAGTTGACGCTGGAGTACGCCGCCTTGACCACCACTTCCCCGGGCATCAGGTCGTCCAGTGCGAGGGTTTCGACGCCGGCGCGATGGCCGCCGTCGGTGTGGATGCGGAAGCCTTGGAAGGTGGCGGGAACGGTCATGGGCACTCCTTCAAACAACCAGAGGCGCCCGAAGGCGCCTCTGGTCGGTCAATCCGGGTCGGATCAGTTCGCCTTGTGGATGGCGCGCTTGTCCACGGCCATGGCGGCGTCGTGGATGGCTTCCGACAGCGTCGGGTGGGCGTGGCAGATGCGCGCCAGGTCCTCGGCCGAACCGTGGAACTCCATCGCCAGCACGCCTTCGTGCACCAGCTCGGAAACGTTCACGCCCACCAGGTGCATGCCCAGGATGCGGTCGGTTTCCTCGTGCGCGATCACCTTCACGAAGCCGGCCGGTTCACCCATGGCGACGGCGCGGCCGACGGCGGCAAACGGGAAGCTGCCGGTCTTGAAGGGAATGCCTTCGGCCGTGAGCTCCTGCTCGTTCTTGCCCACCCAGGCAATTTCCGGCTCGGTGTAGATCACCCAGGGGATGGTGTCCAGGTTCACGTGGCCCGGCAGCCCGGCGATCAGTTCCGCCACGGCGATGCCTTCCTCGAAGCCCTTGTGGGCCAGCATCGGCCCGCGCACGCAGTCGCCCACGGCCCAGATGCCGTCCACGCCGGTGTGGCAGTGTTCGTCCACTTCGATCTGGCCGCGGTCGTTGATCTTCACGCCGGTGCCTTCGGCCAGCAGGCCCTTGGACGCGGCCTTGCGGCCCACGGCCACCAGCAGCTTGTCCACCACCAGCGAATGGTCCGCCTTGCCGTCGTTGTAGGTGAGGTGGACTTCGCTCTTCTTGATCTCGGCCTTGCTGACCTTGGCGCCCAGCTTGATGTCCAGGCCCTGCTTCTTGAATTCCTTCAGTGCCACCTTGGCGGCCTCGGCGTCCACGGCAGCCAGGAACTGCGGCATGGCTTCGAGGATGGTGACCTCGGCGCCCAGGCGCTTCCAGACGCTGCCCAGCTCCAGGCCGATGACGCCCGCGCCGATCACGCCGAAACGCTTGGGCACTTCGGTGAAATCAAGCGCACCGACGTTGTCGACGATGTGCTTGCCGTCGAACTTGGCGAACGGCAGCTCGATCGAATCCGAGCCCGCGGCGATGATGATGCTCTTGCCCACCAGCTCCACTTCGCTGCCGTCGTGCTGCTTCACCTTGACCACCTTGCCGGGCTGCAGCTGGCCGAAGCCGTAGTAGGCGGTGATCTTGTTGGCCTTGAACAGCGACGCGATGCCGCCGGTGAACTGCTTCACGATCTTGTCCTTTCGGCCAATCATCGTGCCCACGTCCATCGTGGCGCCGGTGGTGGAAATGCCGTGGTCGGCGAACTGGTGCTGCAGGTTCCAGTACTGGCGCGAGGAGTCCAGCAGCGCCTTGGACGGAATGCAGCCGATGCGCAGGCAGGTGCCGCCCAGCGCCGGCTTGCCGTCTTTGCCCAGCGCGGCGTCGATGCAGGCGACCTTCATGCCCAGCTGCGCGGCGCGGATGGCGGCGTGGTATCCGGCGGGGCCGGCACCAATCACTACGACGTCGTATTGCTCAGACATTTTCGATTCCTTGCTTACAGGCCAAGCAGCATGCGGTGCGGATTCTCGAGCTGGTTCTTGATGTCCACCAGGAACAGCACCGCGTCCTTGCCGTCGATGACGCGATGGTCGTACGACAGCGCGATGTACATCATCGGCGCAATCACCACCTGGCCGTTGTCGGCGATCGGACGCTCCTTGATGGCGTGCATGCCCAGGATGGCCGACTGCGGCGGGTTGACGATGGGCGTGGACATCAGCGAGCCGAAGGTGCCGCCGTTGGTGATGGTGAAGGTGCCGCCCTGCAGGTCTTCAAGCTTCAGGCCGCCCTCGCGGGCCGCCTTGGCGTAGCCGGCGATGGAGCCTTCGATGTCGGCGAACGACATGTTCTCGACGTTGCGCAGCACCGGCGTCACCAGGCCCTTTTCGGTGGCAACGGCGATCGAGATGTCGGCATAGCCGTGGTAGATGACGTCGGTGCCGTCCACCGAAGCGTTGACGGCGGGGTACTTCTGCAGCGCGTTCGCGGCGGCCTTGGCGAAGAAGCTCATGAAGCCGAGCTTGATGCCGTTGGCCTTCTCGAAGCCTTCGCCCAGCTCCTTGCGCATCGCCATCACCTTGGACAGGTTGACTTCGTTGAACGAGGTCAACATGGCGATGGAGTTCTTGGACAGCATCATGCGCTCGGCGATGCGCTGGCGGATGCGGGTCATCGGCACGCGCTGCTCGGGGCGGGCGCCGCCGCCGACCTTGATGTGGTTGACCACGTCTTCCTTGGTGACGCGGCCGGCGCGGCCGGTGCCGGCAACGTCGGCCGGATTCACGTCGTTGCGCGCGGCGTGGGCCGCGGCGCCCGGCGGCAGCTCGCTGGCACCCGCCTTGGCAGCGGGGGCGGCAGCCTTGGCCGGCTCGCTCTTGGCCGGGGCTTCGGCCTTGGCGGCGGCAGGCGCCGCGGCTTTCGCCGGCTCGGCGGCAACGGCGCCCTCCTCGATGATCGCGACTACCTGCTGGCTGGTGACGGTGTCACCGGCCTGGAACTTGAGTTCCTTTAGCACGCCGTCCACCGGCGACGGTACTTCCAGCACCACCTTGTCAGTTTCCAGGTCGAGCAGGTTCTCGTCGCGGCGCACGCTGTCGCCGGCCTTCTTGTGCCAGGTGGCAATGGTGGCGTCGGAAACGGATTCCGGAAGAACCGGTACTTTGACTTCGATGCTCATGGACGACGTCCTGTGGCTTGGCTGCGGTTATTCAGCGGTTTGGGTGTTGGGCGGATTGACGAGGGCATCCTCGATCAACCGGGCCTGTTCTTCGATGTGCGTGTTGGCGTGGCCGGCGGCCGGCGAAGCCGAGCGCGCGCGCCCGGCGTAGCTCAGCGACTGGCCCTTGCCCAGGCAGTGGTCGAGGTGGTGGCGGATCTGGTACCAGGCGCCCTGGTTCATCGGCTCTTCCTGGCACCACACCACTTCCTTGGCACCCGACAGCCGCTTGAGTTCGGCCGCCAGCTCGGGGCGCGGGAAGGGATAGAGCTGCTCGATGCGGACGATGGCCACGTCGGTGACCTTCTTCGCCTCGGCGGCTTCCACCAGGTCGTAGTAGACCTTGCCGCCGCAGACCACCACGCGGCGGACGTTCTTGGCGTCCTGGGTGATGCGGTCCGGGATGAGGGTCTGGAAGCCGCCGCCGGTGAGGGTGTCGAGCCTGGACACCGACAGCTTGTTGCGCAGCATCGACTTGGGCGTCATCACCACCAGCGGCTTGCGGGTGGCGCGCAGCATCTGCCGGCGCAGCATGTGGAACATCTGCGCAGGCGTGGTGGGCGTGCAGACCTGGATGTTGTCCAGCGCGCACATCTGCAGGAAGCGCTCCAGGCGCGCCGAGCTGTGTTCCGGGCCCTGGCCTTCGTAGCCGTGGGGCAGGAACAGCACCAGGCCGCACAGGCGGTCCCACTTGGATTCACCCGAGGTGATGAACTGGTCGATGACCACCTGGGCGCCGTTGGCGAAATCGCCGAACTGGCCTTCCCAGATGTTCAGCGTGCCCGGCTCGGCGGTGGAGTAGCCGTATTCGAACGCCATCACCGCTTCCTCGCTCAGCAGCGAGTCGATGATCATCACGTGTTCGGGGTTGGCGGCCAGCTGGCGCAGCGGCAGGAACGATTCACCCTTGTCCTGGTCATGCAGCACCGCGTGGCGGTGGAAGAACGTGCCGCGACCGGCGTCCTGGCCCACCAGGCGAAGCTTGTAGCCTTCGGCGATCAGGCTGGCGTAGGCCAGGTTTTCGGCGAAGCCCCAGTCCATGGCCAGTTCATCGGCCAGCATTTTCTGCCGGTCTTCATAGATCTTGGCCACGCGCGGGTGCAGCGTGAGCGTGGCGGGCAGGGTGTTGATGTTGGTGGCCAGCGCGTCCAGCGCCGGGCGCGCCACGCGCGTGTCCACCGCATCCGACAGCTTGCCCTTGAGCCAGGGCGTCCAGTCGACGGCGAACGGGTCGGGCCCGACCGTGGCCAGCTCGGTGGTGACGTCGCCCTTGTCCAGGCGGTCGCGGTAGGCGTCCACCAGGGCCTTGGCACCGGCGGCATCCAGCACGCCGTCGGCGGCCAGGCGCTCGGCGTAAAGCTCGCGCGTGGTCTTGCGGGCGCGGATGTTCTTGTACATCAGCGGCTGGGTGGCCGCGGGCTCGTCGGCTTCGTTGTGGCCGTGGCGGCGGTAGCACACCAGGTCGATCACCACGTCGCGCTGGAACTGCTTGCGGAAGTCGAACGCCAGCTGGGCGCAGAAAGCGACCGCTTCCGGATCGTCGCCGTTCACGTGCAGCACCGGGGCGCCGATGATCTTGGCCGGGTCGGTGCAGTAGAAGGTGGAGCGCGCGTCGTCCTGGCGGCTGATGGTGAAGCCGACCTGGTTGTTGATGACGATGTGCACCGTGCCGCCGACCGCGAACCCGCGCGCCTGCGACATCTGGAACAGCTCCATGATCACGCCCTGGCCCGCGAACGCCGCGTCGCCGTGGATCAGCACCGGCAGCACCTGCTGGCGCTTGCCGTCGTCGCGGCGCATCTGGCGTGCGCGCACCGAGCCGGCAACCACCGGGTCGACGATTTCAAGATGCGACGGGTTGAACGCCAGCGCCAGGTGCACCGGGCCGCCCGGGGTGGCGATGTCGGAGGAGTAGCCCATGTGGTACTTCACGTCGCCCGAGTGCGCCGGGTCGTCGTTGTGCTCGAACTGGCCGCGGAATTCGTTGAACAGCTTGTGCGGCGGCTTGCCCATCGTGTTGATGAGCACGTTGAGGCGGCCGCGGTGGGCCATGCCGATCACCACGTCCTTGACGCCGTCGCTGCCGCCGCGGCGGATCAGCGTGTCCATCAGCGGGATCAGCGAATCGCCGCCTTCCAGCGAGAAGCGCTTCTGGCCCACGAAGGCGGTGTGCAGGTAGCGCTCGAGGCCCTCGGCGGCGGTCAGGCGTTCCAGCAGGCGCTTGCGGTCGTCGGCGGCGAAGCCGTACTTGCCGGCCGCGCCTTCCAGGCGCTGCTGCATCCACCGGCGCTGGGTGGCGTCGGAGATATGCATGAACTCGGCACCGATGCTGCCCGAGTAGGACGCGCGCAGCTTGGCCAGCAGGTCGCGCAGCTTGAGCTTCTTTTCGGGGAACCAGCTGTCGACCGTGAATTCCTGGTCGAGGTCGGCATTGCCCAGCCCGTGGAAGGGCAGGTCCAGGTCGGGGGCGTCCTGCTTGGCCATCATGCCCAGCGGGTCGAGGTTGGCGCCCAGGTGGCCGCGCGAGCGGTAGGCGGTGACCATCTTGCCTACGGCGGACTGCTTGCGGGCGGCCTCGTCGTCCATCGGACCGGCCTGTGCACCCGCCTTGGCGGCGGCCTGCACGCTGGCCATGACGGCCGAATGCGGCACGTCGCCGGCCTCGCGGCCCTTGAAGCCGTCGAAATAGGCTTTCCAGGCCGGGGACACGCTTTCGGCGTCGACCAGGTACTGCTCGTACAGGTCTTCGATAAAGGCGGCGTTTCCGCCGGCAAGCTGAGAGGTCTGCTTGAACTGCTTGATCAGACTGTCCACGACCCTGGCCTGGCCCACTACGGAGCCGTAAGTGATTGATGGAATGGGATGTCGGGCTGCCGCCAAGGCATGGCGACAAGGCCGCTGATTATAGCCGGCACGGTCGGTCTTTTAGAACCCGAGCCGACGGCTCCGGGTCGGCTGGCGCTCAGACTTTGGTCGGGTGTCGCCGCTGCACCAGCCCGTTGGCCGCGCCATCCGCCGGGCGCGGGCAGGCTCAGATGCCCAGCGCACGAAGCTCGGTGCAGGCGCGCGAACGCTCCCAGACCCGGCCGAAGTGGTCGGACAGTTGGCGGTTCCGGGACGGCAGGGCCGGGCTCCAGTCGCCCTCGAAGCGGGTGCCAATGCCCCGGAACAGGTAGCCGTCGCGGTCGTTGACCAGGAAGGCGGACGGATCCTGCAGGTCCACGGCGTCCACGGGCGTGCGGAACTGGAACACCGAGGTCATGCGCTGGGCCAGCGTGAGCAGGGGATGGATGGCGCCCTGCGCCGCCGCCGGGTCCTGCAGGATCAGCTGCACGATGCCGCCGCGGCCGGCGATGGCGAACTGGCGGAAAGCGTCCAGCACCTCGGGCTGCGCGTAAAGCACCGGCTCGAGGTCGCGGCTGTAGAGCCGGATCTCGCGACGCGCGCCCTGCACCAGCGCGATGGTGGCGGCCGTGGCTTCGTGCAGGCTGCTGAAATCCTGCAGCGGCTGGGACGGCCCGCGCGGGCGGGCGGTGACGCGGCCTTCGCTGGACATCGGCTGCAGCGTGCGGCGCATGGCCTGGTGTTCGATGCCGGCCTCCATGAAGCGCGGCCCGTAGGGCTCAAAGCCATGGCGGGCGTAGAAGCTCTCGGCGCTGACCTGGGCGTTGAGGCTGACTTCGGTCCAGCCCTGGGTGCGGGCCTGGTCGATCAGTGCCACCAGCAGGGCATCGCCGACGCCGCGGCCGCGCCACTCGCGCAGCACGGCCATGCGGCCGATCTTGTGTTCCGGGGTCAAACGGCCGGTGCCGATGGGCCGGTTCTGCAGATCCCGGGCGATCACGTGGCGGCAGTGCGGGTCCAGTTCATCCCACTCTTCCTCGATGGGCACCTGCTGTTCGGCGACGAACACCGTTTCGCGCACGTGGCGCAACTGCTCCAGGTCGGCATGGTAGTCGGCGGGGTCCACGCGGAAATCGGAGGGGATCATGGCTTCACCGGCGGCGGCTGGGTTTCTCGACGTGATAGTGGCCCTGTGCCAGCAGCGCCTGCAAGGCCGTGCGGCCGTCGGCGTCCAGCGACGCCAGTGCCGCGGCGTCCAGCGCGTCGGCGCCGGCGAGCAGGCGGGCCGAGGCCGCGCCCATGGCAAAGCCCAGGCCGTTGGCATGCAGCCGGGCGCGCTTGCCTTCGCGCGCCCAGGCGTGGCGGGCATGCGGATGGCGCAGCAGGCGCCCGCCCTTGGCCAGCGTGTCGCCGGCCGCGTCCAGGGTGGGCGCACGCTTGGCCGGGGCCAGCTCGCCCGCCGAGCGGTACTGGGTGATGAACCGGCCGAACCAGCGCCGCATCGTGGCTTCGTCCAGCGCCTGCAGGCTGGCCAGCGCGGCGCGGACCCGGGCGAAGGCGGCCTCGTCGATCTCGGCCGGATCCGCGGGCAGGGTCAGGTCAGGGTCGGTATAGCGCGCTTCGTCGGGGATGGATGCGGCCAGCTCCTCGGCAAAATCCAGCAGCAGTTCGGCCTGCGACGGTGCCCGCATGCCGAACGAGAACGTCAGGCAGGCGTCCTGCGCCACGCCGTGGTGCGGCACGCCGGGCGGCAGGTACAGCATGTCGCCGGGGGCCAGCACCCAGTCGTGGTCGGGCGTGAACTCGCGCAGCAGCTTGAGCTCGACGTCATCGCGGAAGGCGGTGGGCGCGCCCGGGCGGCTGTCGATCTGCCAGCGGCGATGGCCATGGGCCTGCAGCAGGAAGACGTCGTACTGGTCCACATGCGCGCCCACCGACCCGCCCGGGGCGGCAAAGCTCACCATGATGTCGTCCAAGCGCCACGCCGGCAGGAAGCGGAAGGCGCCCAGCAGGGCGCGCACGTCCATGTCCCACTTGTCCACGTCCTGCACCAGCAGGGTCCAGTCCTGCTTGGGCAGCCTGGGGAACGATTCCTCGGCGAACGGGCCGTTGCGCAGCTCCCAACGGTCGCGCTTGCGGTCGTGCAGCACCACGCGCGACAGCGCCGCCTCTTCGCAGGCCAGGCCGGCCAGGTCCTCGGGCGTGATCGGCGAGACAAAGCCGGGGAAGGCGTTGCGCACCAGCAGCGGGCGCTTCTGCCAGTAATCGCGCAGGAAAACCCCGGGTGCCATGCCCAGCGGCGGCGCTCCGGAACCGTCGACCTCGATCGCAAACTGGGTCATGGCAGGTCAGACGTCCCGCGCCAGCCGCTCGGCCAGGCCAGCATAGCCGCCGGGCGTCAGCGCCAGCAGGCGGGCCTTGGCGTCGGCGGGCAGGTCCAGGCCGGAGATGAAGCGGCGCATCGACTCGGCGTTCATGCCCTGGCCGCGGGTGAGTTCCTTGAGCTGCTCGTAGGGGTTGGGCAGGCCGTAGCGGCGCATCACCGTCTGCACGGGCTCGGCCAGCACTTCCCACGCGGCGTCGAGGTCGGCGGCCAGGCGCTCGGGATTGGCGCTGAGCTTGCCCAGGCCACGCTGCAGCGAATCCATCGCCACCAGCGTGTGGCCAAACGCCGTGCCCAGTGCGCGCAGCACGGTGGAGTCGGTGAGGTCGCGCTGCCAGCGGCTGATCGGCAGCTTCTCGGAGAAGTGCGACAGCAGCGCGTTGGCCAGGCCGAAGTTGCCCTCGGCGTTCTCGAAATCAATCGGGTTGACCTTGTGCGGCATCGTGGAACTGCCCACTTCGCCGGCCTTCACCGCCTGCTTGAAGTAGCCCAGCGAGATGTAGCCCCAGACGTCGCGGCACAGGTCCACCAGCACCGTGTTGATGCGGCGCTGGGCGTCGCACAGCTCGGCGATGCCGTCGTGCGGTTCGATCTGGGTGGTGTAGGCGTTGAAATCCAGGCCCAGGGATTCGACGAAGCGCTGCGCCAGCGCCGGCCAGTCCACGTCGGGGTAGGCCACCACGTGGGCGTTGTAGTTGCCCACCGCGCCGTTGATCTTGCCGGGGAACTCGATGCCGTGCATCACCGCCACCTGGCGCTGCAGGCGCGCCACCACGTTGGCGATTTCCTTGCCCACGGTGGTGGGCGACGCGGTCTGGCCGTGCGTGCGCGACAGCATCGGCAGCGCGGCGTGTTCGTGCGCCATGGCGCGCAGCGTCTCCACCACGGCCCAGGTGCCGGGCGCCACCACGGTGGTGTAGGCCTCGTGCAGCATCAGGGCGTAGCTGAGGTTGTTGATGTCCTCGCTGGTGCAGGCGAAGTGCACGAATTCCAGCGCCGGACCCAGCTCGGCGTCGTCCTTCAGGCGTTCCTTGATGAAGTACTCCACCGCCTTGACGTCGTGGTTGGTGGTGCGTTCGATGTCCTTCACCCGCGCCGCGTCGGCCACGGCGAAGTTGGCCGCCAGTGCGCGCAGGCGCGCGGCGCCGGCATCGGAGAACGGCTTGAGCTCGACGATGCCCGGCTCGCCGGCCAGGGCCAGCAGCCACTCCACTTCCACCCGGACGCGGGCCTTCACTAGCCCGTACTCCGAGAAGATCGGCCGCAGGGCCTCGGCCTTGGCGGCGTAGCGGCCGTCCAGCGGGGACAGGGCGGTGAGGGCGAAATCGGACATGGGCGAGGCTCGGGAGGCGGATCGGAAGAAGCCACATTCTAACCGCTCCCTTCGCGGCCGGGACTTCAGCCCCACGGCTTTCGGTGCGTGCGTTTGACGCGGAAGTCCCGCCCGGAAGGTGAGGCGGTATGCTCGTTGCCGGACCCACAGGAGCACGCCATGGCCGCCAAACAACGCATTGAAAAGGACAGCCTGGGTGAACTGCAGGTGCCCGCCGAGGCGCTGTACGGCGCCCAGACCCAGCGTGCGGTGCAGAACTTCCCGGTCTCGGGCCTGCGCATGCCGCGCGGCTTCATCCGCGCGCTGGGCCTGGTGAAAGCCGCCTGCGCCGAGGCCAACGCCGGCCTGGGCCACTTGCCCAAGGGCGTGGCCGCCGCCATCCGCTCGGCCAGCCTGCAGGTGGCCGCCGGTGATCTGGACGGCCAGTTCCCGGTGGACGTGTTCCAGACCGGTTCGGGCACGTCCAGCAACATGAATGCCAATGAGGTGATTGCCAGCCTGGCCTCGCGCGGTGCGGGCAAGCCCGTGCACGCCAACGACCAGGTGAACATGGGCCAGAGCTCCAACGACGTGGTGCCCACGGCCATCCAGGTGGCCGCCGTGCTCGCCTGCCGCGAGCAGCTGCTGCCTGCGATAAAACACCTGCGCGCCACCCTCGACCGCCGTGCGAAGTCGCTCGGCAAGGTCACCAAGACCGGCCGGACCCACCTGATGGACGCCATGCCGCTGACCCTGGCGCAGGAGCTGGGCACGTGGTCGGCGCAGCTGGCGTCGGCCGCCGAGCGCATCGAGGACAGCCTCAAGCGCCTGCGCCGCCTGCCGATCGGCGGCACCGCGGTGGGCACCGGCATCAACGCCGATCCGCGCTTCGGGAAGCACGTGGCCGCGTCGCTGTCGAAGCTGTCGGGCACGAAGTTCGAGCAGGCCAGCAATCTGTTCGAGGGCATCGCCTCGCAGGATGCTTCGGTGGAGCTGTCGGGCCAGGTGAACGTACTGGCGGTGGCGCTGATGAAGATCGGCAACGACCTGCGCTGGATGAACTCCGGTCCGCTGGCGGGCCTGGGAGAGATCGAACTGCCGGCGCTGCAGCCGGGCAGCTCCATCATGCCCGGCAAGGTGAACCCGGTGGTGCCCGAGGCGCTGTGCATGGCCTGCGCGCAGGTGATGGGCAACCACGTGACGGTGACGGTGGCCGGCGCCAGCGGCAACTTCCAGCTCAACGTGATGCTGCCGGTGATCGCGCACAACCTGCTGCAGTCGATCGAACTGCTGGCGAACGGCTCGCGCCTGTTGGCCGACACGGCGATCGCGGGCTTCACCGTGCGCAACGAACGGCTGCGCGAGGCGCTGGACCGCAACCCGATCCTGGTGACGGCGCTCAATCCGGTGATTGGCTATGAAAAGGCCGCGGCCATCGCCAAACAGGCCTACCGGGAGGGCAGGGCGGTGCTGGACGTGGCCCGCGAAGCCACGGGCCTGCCGGAAAAAACGCTGCGGGCGCTGCTGGACCCCGCCGCCCTGGCCAAGGGCGGCATCCACGGCAAGCCCGGGGGCGGCGCCGGCTGAGTCCCTGCGAGCGGGTTCAATCCTCGGACGGCAGGTCCACCGCGCCGCGCACGTCGCGGTGGCTCACGTCGCCGCTGCCGATGCGGCGCACGCTCAGGCCTTCGCCGACGTCGGTGACGGTGACGTCGCCCGAGCCCACCGTGCCGATGCTGACACCGCCGTCCACCCCGGTGACCACCAGGTCGCCCGAGCCGACGGACTCCACGCGAAGGCTGCGGCCGACGGTGTGGATGGCCACGTCGCCCGAACCGATGTCGCCCACCGTCGCTTCGCCGCGCACGCCGCGGGCCTCGAAATCACTCGAGCCCACCGACAGCAGGTCCAGCGTGCCGCTGTCGGACGCAGTGACGTCACCCGAGCCCACCTTCACGCGCAGCAGGCCGGTGGCGCCGCGCACTTCCGCGTCGCCCGAGCCCACGTCCACCCGCACGTTGGGCTGGCCGGAAATCCAGGCATCGCCCGAACCCACCCGCACTTCGCAGTCCAGCGTGGCCGGCAGCTGCGCATCCAGCTGCAGATAGGCGTAGTTGGCCTTGAAGAAGATGCCGCTGGAATATCCGTCGCGCTCGGCGCGCACCACCAGCACGTCGCCCTGGCGCTCCTGGGTGAATGTGAGCTGCTCGAACAGCGCCGGATCGGAGGCACAGGCGCGGGCGGTGAAGCTGGCCTTGCCGTCGCGCGCAGGCGCAAGGCGCAGCTCGTGCGAGTTCACTTCGATGCGCACGCTGCGCACGCCGGCCAGGTCCAGGTCGAGCGACCGGGGCTGGGCGTGCTCGCAGTCGGCGGCGAAGGCGAGGGCGGGGGACAGCAGGGCCAGCAGGGCCAGGCGCTTCACGGCGTGGCTCCGTCGATGTCGTCGCCGCAATCCTGGATATCCTTCTCGTCCATGTTGGCGTAGGGCTTGAACTCCGGCACCAGTTCGGCGGCGGCACGCTGGGCCTCCAGCAGCGCCGGCAGGCGGTCGCAAAGGGCCTGGGCCGCCACCTTGATGGCGTCGGTCTGGGCCTTGATGCGCTCCTCCACCTGGGCCTGGTCGCCGCTGAGCGCGGCCTTGGCGGCTTCCTTCATGGCGGACGTGGCGATGGCGGCGCCCTGGATGCCCACGTCGGCACCGGCTTCGGCCACGCCGGCCAGCTGCGTGCGGTAGTCGAGCAGGCGCTGGCGCTGTTCGGGGGTGAGCGCGATGGTCTTGCCGTCGATGACCAGGTCGCCCTGGGGCGACAGCGAGGCGCTCGGCAGTCCTGGCACGCCTTCGCCGATGTCCAGGTTCTGGGTGGCCATTTCTTCGCGGATGCCGTCGCGGGCTTTCTGCGCGATGCCGTCCCAGCCGGTCTTGGCGTCGTCGGCCTGCTTGTCGCCGCCGCAGGCCGCCAGGCCCAGCGACGACAGCGCGAACAGCGCGGGGGCGATAGTCTTGATGTTGATGTGCTGCTCCTGTCGCGGG
>NZ_JAIBFH010000178.1 GCF_019459675.1 Arenimonas sp. | reverse complement strand
GGGGGCGGCCCCCGGGGGCGGGGGGGCCCTGGGCCCCCCCCCGGGGCCCCCCCCCGGGCCCGGGGGGGGACGGGACGGCCGCCGCCACCGGGGCAGGGCGGGGCGCACGCACCGGGGCGACCGGAGCCGGGCCCAGGTCGTCGAAGTCGGACTCGGCGGCGCTCACCGTGGCCGGGGCGGCGGCGCGCGGCGCGTTGCCCTCGGTCTCGTTGTCGTCGTCTTCGTAATCGGCGTCATTGTCGGCGCCGCTGTTCTCGCTGCCTTCGGCGCCACCGTTTTCGCCACCGGCTTCATCCGGGCGGCGACGACGGCGACCACCGCGACGGCCGCGACGGCGGCGGCCGGTACCTTCGGCGGCGTTGGCCGCTTCGGTACCGGGGGCTTCGTTGTCCAGGCCGGCAATCACCTGGCCCTCTTCGTCCAGCAGCGGGGCCACGGGCACTTCGCCCTCGGCCAGCTCGCCGCCGCTGGCGGCCGCCTGCGCGGCAAGGCGCGCGGCGCGGGCGTCGCGACGCTCGGCTTCGCGCTTCTGATTTTCCGCGCGCTGGATTTCGCGGCGCTCGGCTTCCTTCTTCAGGTTTTCCTCGCGGCGCTGCTGGCCCTCGATGCGGCGCTGTTCGTCCTGCTTCTTCTGGTCTTCGGTGCGCTCGGGCTTGGGAGCCTTGGCCTGCGCCGGGTCGGACGGCTTGCCCTGCGGCGGCTTGCCGCCGGCCTGGCCAGCCTGGGCGGGCTTTTCGCCGCGCTCGGGGCGCGGACCGCGCTCGCCGCGGTCACCGCCGCCGCTGCGCGAACCACGGTCACGGCCACGGCCGCCGCGGTCACGGTTGCCGCCGCCTTCGCTGCGGCCGTTGCGGTCGGAACGTTCCGGGCGCGCCGGCTTGGACGCCGCGGGCGCGGCTTCCGCCGACGGCTCGCCGGCGAAGAATGCCGCGATGCGCGCGAACAGGCCCGGCTTGGCTACCGCAGGCTTGTTGGAGAACACCGGCGCGGGCGCGGCGGCTTCCACTTCCACTTCCTCGCGCACCGGCGCCGGGTTCGGCGGGCGCACGGCGGTGACGGCCGGCAGGTCGGGCACGTTGATCTGCGCCTTGGTCAGCGAATGCACCGCCAGCTTGCGCGGGGTGGTGCGGTGGTAGCTGGGCTTGCTGCCTTCTTCCGCGATTTCATTCTCGCGCAGGCGCGAGATGTTGAAGTGCGGGGTTTCCAGCGCGTCGTCGGCCACGATCACCACCGGGGCCTCGTGGCGGGTTTCGATTTCGATCAGCGCGCGGCGCTTTTCGTTCAACAGGTAATTGGCGATTTCCGGCGGGGCCTGCACCAGCACCTGCGCGGTGTTTTCCTTCATCGCATGCTCCTCGGCCAGGCGCAGGATGCTCAGCGACAGCGATTCCACGCTGCGCATGCGGCCGTGGCCTTCGCAGCGCGGGCAGATGATCTGGCTGGATTCGCCCAGGCTCGGGCGCAGGCGCTGGCGGCTGAGTTCCAGCAGGCCGAAGCGGGAGATGCGGCCGATCTGCACCCGGGCGCGGTCCTGCTTGAGCGCGTTCTGCAGGCGCTCTTCCACCAGGCGCTGGTGCTTGCCCGAACCCATGTCGATGAAGTCGATCACCACCAGGCCGCCCAGGTCGCGCAGGCGCATCTGGCGGGCCACTTCGTCGGCGGCTTCCAGGTTGGTGTTGAACGCGGTTTCTTCGATGTCGCTGCCCTTGGTGGCGCGCGAGGAGTTCACGTCCACGGCGGTCAGGGCTTCGGTCTGGTCCACCACGATGCTGCCGCCCGAGGGCAGGCGCACCTGGCGCTCGTAGGCGCCTTCGATCTGGCTTTCAATCTGGTAGCGGTTGAACAGCGGCGTGGGGTCTTCGTAGAACTTGAGCTTGCGCAGGTTCTGCGGCATCACCGAAGCCATGAAGTCGCGCGACTCGTCGTACATCTCCTGGGTGTCCACCAGGATCTCGCCGATGTCGGCGCGCAGGTAGTCACGCAGGGCGCGGATGATCAGGCGCGATTCCTGGTAGATCAGGAAGGGCGAGGGCTTGGACAGGGCGGCGTCGGTGATCGACTTCCAGACCTGCAGCAGGTAGTCGAGGTCCCACTGCAGCTCGTCGGCGGCGCGGCCGACGCCGGCGGTGCGGATGATCACGCCCATGTCGTCGGGGATGGTCAGCGCGTCCATGGCCTCTTTCAGGGCCTGGCGGTCGTCACCCTCGACGCGGCGCGAAACGCCGCCGGCGGTGGGCGAATTGGGCATCAGCACCATGTAGCGGCCGGCCAGCGAGATGAACGTGGTCAGGGCGGCGCCCTTGTTGCCGCGCTCTTCCTTGTCGACCTGAACCACCACTTCCTGGCCTTCGCGCAGGAACTCCTTCAGGCCGGCCTTGTTGGGGTCGACGCCGGGGACGAAGTAGTCGCGGGAGATTTCCTTCAGCGGCAGGAAGCCGTGGCGTTCACCGCCGTACTCCACGAAGGCCGCCTCGAGGGACGGTTCCAGCCGCACGATGCGGCCCTTGTAGATGTTGGACTTCTTCTGTTCCTTCGAGGGCTGCTCGATGTCGATGTCGTAAAGATTCTGGCCATCGACGATCGCCACGCGCAGCTCTTCGGCCTGCGTGGCATTGATCAACATACGCTTCATTGTCTGGTGTCCTCACGCGCTCTTACCGCGAGGAACGCCGGGGTCCGCACCCTGATGTCGCTGACCGGGCGCGCACCGCGCGTCCCGGCCTGGGCAGAACTTCCAGCGCTACTGAACCTTCGGGCGTACCCGCGGGAGCGCTTGTTTGTTTTGTTAGCTGAAGGGTTCCGGAAACCGCCGAGCGTTTTCCGGGGTATCGCACACTTGTAAGGTGTGCGGCGATATCCGTCTGCCATCGGTACCGGCTAACATGGTCACCCCCGTGGGGTGTGGTAGCGGTTCTTCAGGATTCGCAGGGCTTTGGCTTTCGGCCGGCAGCCCCAGGGAAATCAGGACGTTATCTCGCGGTCCGATTGTATAGGTGAAGAACCCATGGCGGCAAATGAACCCTCCACCGGCGTGAAGATGGTCAAGGTCCCGGAGGACCGGGACGGCCAGCGCCTGGACAATTTCCTGCTGCTGCAGTTCAAGGGCGCCCCGCGCAGCCTGGTTTACAAGCTGGTTCGCAGCGGCCAGGTGCGCATCAACGGCAAGCGGGCCAAGCCCGACAGCCGCCTGGCCGGGGGCGACGAGGTCCGCCTGCCGCCCGTGAAGCTGAACGAGGTGGGCGAGTCCCGGCCGGTGCCCAAGGGTCTGCTGGACCGCCTGGCGGCCAGCATCGTCTTCGAGGACAAGGCCCTGTTGGCCGTGAACAAGCCCAGCGGCCTGGCCACCCACGGCGGCAGCGGCATCAGCCACGGGCTGATCGAGGCGCTGCGGGCGCTGCGACCGGGCGAGCCGCTGGAGCTGGTGCACCGGCTGGACCGCGACACCTCGGGCGTGATCCTGGTGGCCAAGAAGCGCTCGGCCCTGCTGGAGCTGCAGCAGCTGATGCGCGGCGGCGAAGACGACGAGGGCCCTGGCAAGCAGTACCTGGCCCTGCTGGTGGGCCGTTTGCCCAACGGCACGCTCACCGTGGACGCGCCGCTGGAGAAGTCGCTGCTGCAGGGCGGCGAGCGCCGTGTGCGGGTGAATCCGTCGGGCAAGCCCTCGGTCAGCCACTTCAAGGTGATCGAACGCCTGGGCGGCCACAGCTTCTGCGAGGTGCGCATCGAGACGGGCCGCACCCACCAGATCCGCGTGCACGCCGCGCACCTGGGCCATCCGGTGGCGGGCGACGACAAATATGGCGACGAGGAGGCCAACAAGCGCCTGGCGCAGCAGGTGGGCCTCAAGCGCCTGTTCCTGCACGCGGCCTCCATCGAGTTCGCGCTGGAGAAGGGCGCCAAGCCCTACCTCATCAACGCCCCGCTGGGCGACGAACTCAAGGCCGTGCTCGACCGCCTCGGCAAGAGCTGAGCAAGCGGAGAAAACGTACCTGGTACGTTTTCTCCCGCCGTCAGGCGAGGTATTCGACCTTCGCGGCGCAGATGAAGTCGTTGTCGCTCAGGCCACCCACGTCGTGGGTGGAATAGCGCACCACGACGTGGTCGTAGTAGACGCCCAGGTCGGGGTGGTGGTCCTGGGCGTGCGCGACATAGGCCAGCGCATTCACGAAGGCCAGGGTCTGGTAGTAGTCCTTGAACTTGAACGACTTGCGGATGGCCGCGCCGTTGTCGATCAGCTCCCAGCCGGGCAGGGCGGCCAGCAGGGCGGCGGCGTCTTCTGACGCCAGCCGGTGGGCGTCGCCCTTGAGCGGCTTGCAGTGGCGGGCGGCGAGTTGGGCGAGGGTGGTCATGAGGATGTTCCGTTGTTGGTCACACCCAGTATAGGCGGTGGGTCTACAATACGTTTCATGATCAATATCACCGAGTCCGCCCAGGCCTATTTCCAGCGCCTGCTGCAATCCCAGGGCGACGACGCCGTGGGTATCCGCCTTTCGGCCCTGCACCCCGGCACGCCGCGTGCCGATGCGCGCCTGGAGTTCTGCGACCAAGGCGATCTGCTGGGCGACGAATGGGCGATTGAGTGCGAGGGCTTCACGCTGTACGTGGACGCCCCCAGTGCACCGTTCATGGATTCGGCCGTGATTGATTTCGTCGGCAACGCCACCGGCGGCCAGCTTTCCATCAAGGCCCCGCGCATCAAGGGCGACCAGCCGCAGGGCGACGCCTCGTTGGTGGAGCGCGTGCAGTGGCTGATCGAATCCGAGATCAACCCGCAGCTGGCCTCGCACAAAGGCCGGGTGGCGCTGGACTCGATTGACGCCGACGGCGTGGTGTACCTGCGCTTCGGCGGCGGCTGCCACGGCTGCGGCATGGTCGACGTCACCTTGAAGCAGGGCATCGAGAAATCGATGATGGCGAAGTTCCCCGAGGTAACCGCCGTGCGCGACGCCACCGACCACAGCACCGGCAGCGCGCCTTACATGGCCCGGGGATGAACGGCGCCGGGCATCGCCGGCGCGTTTAACCGATTTTTTCCAGCATGGCCGGCTAATCTCGCGCAGCCCCTACCCACGCCCCGGTGCCCGTGATCGACGACAGCGCAACGCCCGATCACACGCGGCACTTGCCCGACCCGGCACAAACCCTGGTGGAAGCAGGCTTCCCCTGGTGGCGGATGCCGCGCCCGGCCGTGGAAATGTCGCCGCAGATGCGCCTGGGCCTGTTGGCAGCGATCACGCTTTGGCATGTGGCGGTGGTGTGGGTGTTGGAACTGAGCACCCTCACCGTGAATCGCACCGTGCCCGACGTCATTACCACCCTGGTGTTCATCGAGCCTGAGCCTGAGCCGGTACCTGAGCCGCTGCCCGAGCCGATCCCGGTGCCCGAGCCCCTGCCCGAGCCGGAGGAGCCCGACCCCGTGCCTGAGACCGAAGAGGCCCCGCCCGAGCCCGAGCCCACGCCCGCGCCCACGCCCGAGCCCGAACCCGAGCCGGAGCCGGAGCCCGAGCCCGAGCCC
>NZ_JAIBFH010000168.1 GCF_019459675.1 Arenimonas sp. | reverse complement strand
CGGGGCGGCGCGGGCGGGGCGCGGGGGCGCTCCCACGACGGCGTGCGCGGCGTGGCGCGGCTCAACGCGGGGGACGCCAACGACTGGGAGCACGCCAAGGAGTCCGACAAGCGCGAAACCCGCGCCGAAAAACTGCGCTTGCTCTACGTGGGCCTGACGCGCGCGCGCCTGGCCACGTGGGTCTGCTTCGGCCCCACCAAGGACGCGGCCGACACGGCGCTGGCCTGGCTGCTGCACGCCGACGTGCGCGCGCCCAAGCCGGCCAGGCTCAACGCCGCCGCAATCCGCACGCGCCTGGATCAGCTGGCGCTGCTGGCGCCCGGCGCCGTGGTCGTGGCCGATGCACCGGCGCAGGTGCCGCCTGGTGCCCCCGTGCTTGAAGCCCTGCCCGCGATGCCGCCGGCCGCACTGCCGCAGCGTCGGTTCAGCCGCGACTGGTGGGTGCACAGCTTCTCGGGCCTGACGCGTGAGGCCGGCGGCGCCGACGTGCGCCGCGCCAACGACGAAAGCGAACCGCTGCTGCCCAGCTCGCGTTTCTCCGGCGCGCGCTTCGGCAACGTGCTGCACGAGTCGCTGGAAAACGTCGAATTCGGCCGCTGGCGCGACTGGCCCGGCGAAGCGCCGCCGGCGGGCGAAGCCGCTGCACTGGAGCGCGCCCTGCGCAACGGCGGCTACGGTTCGGCCAACGACATCGCCGAAGGCGTGCCGCTGCTGGCCAGCCTGGTGGGCCACACGCTGAACGTCGTGCTGCCTGAAGGCGTGCGCCTGGCCGACCTGCCTGCGCACCAGCGCCGCGCCGAAATGGAATTCCACTTCTCGCTGGCGCCGGCCCGGGTGGACGACCTGCTGGCGCGGCTGCATGCGCATGCCCTGGTCGGCGAACGACAGGCGTTTGGTCTGCGCGAGCGGCTGGAGGGCCTGATGACCGGCTTCATCGACCTGGTGTACGAATACGGCGGCCGCTATTACCTGCTCGACTACAAGTCCAACCAGCTGCCCGACTACGGCACCGACGCCCTGGCCGACGCCATCGCGCACAGCGAATACGACCTGCAGTACATGCTCTACACCGTGGCCCTGCACCGCTGGCTGCGGTTCCGGCTGCCCGGCTACGACTACGATCGCCACTTCGGCGGTGTTCGCTACCTGTTCTGCCGCGGCCTGCGGGCGGAGCGCGCCGATTCGCCCGGCGTGTTCGCCAGCCTGCCGCCGCGCGCACTGGTGGAAAGCCTGGAAGCGCTGCTGCGCCCGTCCGCGGGAGCCGCCGCATGAGCCTGCTCGACCGCTGGCTGCACGAAGGCTGGCTGCGCCCGGTGGACCATGCGCTGGCCGACACGCTGCGCCGCCTGCGCCCCGACACGCCCGAGCCGGTGCTGCTGGCCGCCGCGCTGGCCAGCCACGCGCTGGCCTTCGGCCACGGCCAGCTGCCGCTGGCGCGCGCGGCGGAACTCTTCCTGGAAATCGACGCCGATCGCCCGCCGCCGGTGATGCCCGAACTCGAATCCTGGCTCGAAGCCGTGGCGTCGTCGCCGTGGGCGCTGTCGCCCGCCGATGCGCCCGACCACAACGCGCCGCTGGTGTTCGAACACGGACAGCTGTACCTGCGCCGCTACTGGCGCTACGAACAATCGCTGGCCGATGCGCTGCGCGCACGCAGCCTGGTCGTGCCGACGGATGCGGTGGACGCCGCGTGGCGCGAGCAGCGTCTGCTCGAACTGTTCCCGCTGCTCGCCAGCGACCCGGCCGATGCCCAGGCCCAAGGCGCCAGCGCCCTGCTCGACACCCGCCTGCTGCTGCTCACCGGTGGCCCCGGCACCGGCAAGACCACCAAGGTGACGCGCGACCTGGTGCTTGCGGTGTAAGCCGCGATGCG
>NZ_JAIBFH010000166.1 GCF_019459675.1 Arenimonas sp. | reverse complement strand
CCCCCCCCCCCAGGTAACGCTCTACGCCGCGGCTGACGCCGTCGGGCTGCAGCGCCGCCGCCAAGGCCAGGGCATCGGCGCTGAGCCAGCGCCCGCCGCGGTGGTCGGCCGGGCGCGCCCGATTGGCGCGCGAGATAACTTCATAAAAGCGCGCGCGGTCGTCCCCGGCCGCCAGCCAGGACGCGACGTCGGCGTGCTGCAGCCCGTGGCGGGTCACCGCCTCCCAGTCCACCAGTTCGAACCGGGGGAAGCCCCGGAACACCACGTCGGCCGCCTCGGGGTCGAAGGCGATGTTGAATTCCGCCGGGATGGACGTATTGCCCTGCCCCGTCACCGCCCCGCCCATCACCACCAGCCGCCCGATGCGCGACGGCAGGTCGGGATCCAGGCGCAGCGCCAGGGCCAGGTTGGTCAGGGGGCCCAGCGTAACCAGCAGCAGGCGCCCCTGGTGCGCCTTCGCCAGGCGGATGATCGCCAGCGCCGCGTGCTCCTCGGACGCCGCCCGTGTCGACCGCGCATAACCGGTGTCGCCGAAACCATCCTGGCCATGCACGTACGCGGCGTCGTCGGCCTCGTGCAGCAGGGGCACCGGACAGCCGGCGTACACCGGCACTTCAACGCCCGCCACCTCGCAAAGCTTGAGCGCATTGGCCACGGTGTGGCGCAGGCCGACGTTGCCCGCGGCAACGGTCAGGCCCAGCAGGCGGTGGCGCGGGTCGGCGAAAGCCATCAGCAGGGCCAGCGCGTCGTCCACGCCGGGGTCGGTGTCGATCAGCAGGGGAATGAGTTCGTCCATGCCCCGAGTATGCAAGACGATGCCACCGGATGAAAAAGGCACGGGGTCCCGGGGCGGACCGCTCAGGCGCCCGCGAACTTCGCCGCGCCGCCTACCCAGCGCAGCACCAGCCGATCGGCCAGGTCGGGCGACTGCGCCAGCATCGCGTCGGCGGCCGCGTGCACTTCCGGCAACAGTCCGGCGTCACGGACCAGGTCGGCCACGCGGAAACTGGCCAGGCCCGTCTGGCGCGTGCCCAGCAGTTCGCCCGGACCGCGCAACTCCAGGTCCTTCTCGGCGATCAGGAAGCCATCGGTGCTTGCGCGCATCACTTCCAGGCGCTCGCGCGCCATCTGCGACAGCGGGGCGCGGTACATCAGCACGCAGCTGGACGCCGCCGCACCGCGCCCGACGCGCCCACGCAGCTGGTGCAGCTGCGCCAGGCCCAGGCGCTCGGCGTTCTCGATGATCATCAGGCTGGCGTTGGGCACGTCCACGCCCACCTCGATCACCGTCGTGGCCACCAGCAGCTGCAGGCGGCCCGCCTTGAAGTCGCCCATCACCGCCTGCTTCTGCGCGGGCTTCATGCGTCCGTGCAGCAGGCCCAGCCGCAACCCGGGCAGCAGCAGGCCCAACTGTTCATACGTGGACTGCGCCGCCTGCGCCTCGACCTCGTCACTGTCCTCGATCAGGGTGCAGACCCAGTAGGCCTGCCGACCCTCCGCGCACGCGGCGCGGATACGGTCCACCACTTCGCCGCGGCGGTCGCCGCTGATCGCCACCGTCTGCACCGGGGTGCGGCCGGGCGGCATCTCGTCGATCACCGACACGTCCAGGTCCGCGTAGGCCGACATCGCCAGGGTGCGCGGGATGGGCGTGGCCGTCATCACCAGCTGGTGCGGCACCTGGCTGCCGCTCAGGCCCTTGTCGCGCAGCGCCAGGCGCTGGTGCACGCCGAACCGGTGCTGTTCGTCCACGATGGCCAGGGCCAGGCTGGAGAAAACCACCTTGTCCTGCATCAGCGCATGGGTGCCCACCACCACTTGCGCCTGGCCGCTGGCGATTTCGGCCAGCACCGACGTTCGGGCCTTGCCGGTGACCTTGCCGGCCAACCAGGCCACACGCAGGCCCAGCGGCTCGAACCAGGCGCGGAAATTGGCCAGGTGCTGTTCGGCCAGAAGCTCGGTAGGGGCCATCAGCGCGACCTGGCGCCCCGCCTCCACGGCATTGGCCGCGGCCAGCGCCGCCACCACGGTCTTGCCGCTGCCCACGTCGCCCTGCACCAGCCGAAGCATCGGCTCGGGTCGCGCCATGTCCTGCGCCACCTCCGCCAGCACGCGCTGCTGCGCGCCGGTCAGCTCGAACTTCAGTTCGCGTCGCAGCGAAGCGGCCAGCTTCCCGGCCGCTCGCACCGGCATCGCCCCGTGCGCGCGCAGCGAGATCCGCTGGCGGCGAAGGCTCAGGTGGTGGGCCAGCAGTTCCTCGATCGCCAGGCGACGCAGTGCCGGGTGCACGCCCAGCTCGAAATCGCGCAGGTTGGTATCGGGCGGCGGGCGGTGCGCGGTCAGCAGGGCGTCGCGCAGGGTTGGCAGCATCAGCCGGTCGCGCAGGCCGGCCGGCAGCAGCTCCAGCTCATCGGCCGGCGGCAGCCGGTCGAGC
>NZ_JAIBFH010000161.1 GCF_019459675.1 Arenimonas sp. | reverse complement strand
GGTAGTCGAAATGGGTGGATTCGTCGGCGTTGGCGTGCCATTCGGTGGCGCCGCGCAGGCGGCCGGCCAGGCCCAGGTCCAGCAGCGCGTGGTCCAGGCGCGCCGAGCGCCCGGCCCAGACGAAGGAATACGGCCGGTCGGCCTTGGCCAGCGCGAACGCGTCCCGCCAGCCGCGCGAGTACAGCAGCCGCAGCGGATCTTCCTGGGCGTGGGCGTTGAGGTCGCCCAGCACCAGCGTGCCTTCAGGCGAGGTGCCCGTGGGGTCGGTTGCCAGCCATTCGTTCAACTGCCGCGCCGACGCCACGCGGGTGGCGTTGTAGCAGGCCTGGCCGTCGCCGCTGTCGGCGTCGCCGCCGGTGGCCTTGTCGCAGCCGCCCTTGGACTTGAAGTGGTTGGCCACCACCACGAACACCGGTCCGCTGCCGGCGCGGAACGCCTGGGCCAGCGGCGCGCGGCTGGCGCGCTCGAACGGACCTTCGGCAATGGACGCCGGCTTGCCCACGGTCTTGAAACGGCTGCTGCGATAGATGATGCCGACGCGGATGGCATTCGTGCCCGGGCCTTCGCCGGCATCCACGAAGCGCCAGTCGGCGTGCGGGCCGGCGGCGTTGAGCGCGGCCACGAACTGCGCCAGCGACGACTCCGGGCCGAAGCCGTCGTTCTCGAGCTCCATCAGCGCCGCAAGGTCCGGGTCCAGGGCCTGCATCGCGGTGACCAGCTTGGCCACCTGGCGCGCATGGTCGGCGGGCGTCGCGGCACCGCGGTCGGTGGGGAAGCCACCGCCCTGGCCGTCGCCGTTGAACAGGTTGAGCACGTTGAAGCCGGCGATGCGGCGGTCGCCCGGCACGGTGGGTGCTTCGGGGCGGGGCGCCTGCTCGATCGCGGCGAATTTCTCGGTCAGCTGCAGGCGATGGCTGCCGAAGCGCTGGTCCAGCACGCCCTGCACGCCGGTGATGACGCTGCCCGCGCGCAGCGGGGCCGTGTCGTTCCAGGCGCCGGGCAGGAACCACAGCGCCTTGGGGTCCTGGCCGCTGCGGGCATCGTCCAGGCGCAGCGACAGGCGCTCGTTCTCCCGGGCCACGGCCTGCGCCTCGGCGCCCGGCGGCGCCACTTCGGTGGGCGCATACAGCCGGCCGCCGAAGCTGGTGAAAAGTTCACCGAAGCGCGCCAGCCCGTCGTTGCCGGTCACCGTGAGCGGCGCGGTGATCGACAGCAGCTCGCCCTCGACGCTTTCCCAGCCTGCGGCCGGCACTTCGGACAGCACGCGCGGCGTCACGTCGCCGCGGCCAAGTACTTCGACCATCTGCGCCTGCAGCGAAGTCAGCGTCTGGTCGCCCTCACCGCGCTCGACCACTTCGCCGGTGGCGCGCACCAGGTCGCCCAGCCGCAGCCGGGGCTCGGCATCGGGGCGGCGCGGCAGGAACAAGCCCTCGCCGGTGGCCGGGTCGCCGTCATCGGCCTGCGACTGCACGAACACGCCGCCCAGGCCCTGGGCGAAGTTCGCCACCACCACGCCTTCCACCGTCACCTGCCGGCCTTCCAGCGGGCTGCGGGCGCCCGAGCCCTGGACCTGGGCGATGGTCAGCAGGCCGGCGTCCGGCGTGGCCAAGGGCGCGTCGGGGCGCGGCGCATCGCAGCCGGCAAGCCACAGGGATGAGGCAATCAGCAGGCAGCGGCGCATGGGCACTCCGGTCAGGACGAGGGGGTTCAGAAACAACAACGCCGCCCGGAGGCGGCGTCGCGGTCGGGCGCGGGCCCGGCTTACTTGAGGTTGTCGACCATCCAGTCAACCGTGGCGATGACCTGCTCGTCGGTGAGCGCAGGATTGCCGCCCTTGGCCGGCATGATGCCCGCCGCGCCCTGGTAGCCCTCGATGGCGTGCTTGTGCATCAGGTCCGCGCCCTGGGCGATGCGGGCGGTCCAGGCGGCGCGCTCCATCTTGGGGGCGCCGCCGGCGCCGGCGGTGTGGGCGGCACCCCAGAGCGCAGCGTAGATCACCGCGCCGTCCAGCGTGCCGACGTA
>NZ_JAIBFH010000151.1 GCF_019459675.1 Arenimonas sp. | reverse complement strand
GGGGGCGTGCTATAGCGCGGGGGTGGGGGCGCTGCCCGTGGGGGGGCGCGACCCGGGGCGCCAGGCACTGGCCCGCCAGATCCGCTAACAGCACCGCTGAGGCGCCTCAGCGCAGCGAGGGCGTTTCGGGATTGATGTCGGGGTCGGTGACGGCCTGGCGCGCCAGCCGCGCCTCGCGGCGCGCGATGTAGACGTTCGAGCCGAAGATGATCGCGGCGCCCAGCACGGTCCAGCGATCCAGCAGCTCACCGAACAGGAAGTAGCCGAACACCGCCACCACCAGCACCTGCAGGAAGCTGATGGGCGTAAGCATGGACGCATCGCCCAGCTTCAGCGCACGCGTCCACAGCATGTGCGCCGTGGTGCCCAGGCCGCCCGCCAGGATGATCCACAGCCAGGTGATGCCTACCGGCGTTTCCCAGTAGAACAGCGCCGGCACCAGGGACATCGGTACCCACAGCATGGTGGTGTAGAGCACGATGGCGTCGGGATGTTCGGTGCGCGACAGGAACTTGATGCTGATCGCCGCACTGGCGCTGGCCACGGCGGCCACCACCGCCACCAGGCTGCCCGCCGTGAACGCGTCGCTGCCCGGGCGCACGATCAGCATCACGCCCAGGAAGCCGACGATCACCGCGGTCCAGCGCCGCGCACGCACCACTTCGCCCAGCACCAGCACCGCGCCGATGGTGACGAACAGCGGGGTGGAATAAGACAGCGCGATGGCCTGCGCCAGCGGCAGGTTCACGATGGCCCAGAAGCCCGCCAGCATGGACACGATGCCGATCAGGCAGCGGCCCACGTACAGCCGCAGCTTGGTGGTCCGCAGCAGCGACGGGCCGTGCCGCGCCAGCATCGGCAGGATGAATACGAAGCCAAAGAAGTTGCGGAAAAAGGCGATTTCGAACGGGTGCAGCTGCTTGGACGCCAGCCGGATGCACACCGCCATGCAGCCGAAAATCACGGTGCTGGCGGTCATCATCAGCACCGCGCGCCTGACGTCGGCGGCGGGCGAAGCGGGGGCCGCGGCGCTCACGCGCCGGCGTCGTCGAAGCGTGCGCCGATGATGCGCGGCTCGGGCTCGAGCGATACGCCGAAGCGCTCGCGCACCGAGGCGGCGATGCGCCGCGCCAGCGCCAGCAGCTGGGCACCGCTGGCCTGGCCATGGTTCACCAGCACCAGCGCATGCTGCTGCGCCACGCCCGCATCCCCTTCGCGAAAGCCTTTCCAGCCGCAGGCCTCAATCAGCCAGGCGGCGGACAACTTGCGATGGCGGTCGGGACCGGGGAATACCGGCAGGGTGGGGTGCGCGGCCTTGAGTTCGTCGGCGAACGCCGCTTCCACCACCGGGTTCTTGAAGAAGCTGCCGGCATTGCCCAGCACCGCCGGGTTGGGCAGCTTGCGGGTGCGGATGCGGCTGATGGCCTCGGCTACGTGCACGGCGCGCGGCGCGTCCACGCCCATGGTCGCCAGCTCTTCCTTCACGCCGGCGTAGTCCAGGCGCAGCTCGCGTTCGCGCGGCAGCCGCAGCTCCACCGCCGTCACCACCCAGCGTTCGGGCTCGCGCTTGAACAGGCTGTCGCGGTAGCCCAGTGCGCAGTCCTCGCGGGCCAGGCGCTTCACCTGCCCGGTGTCGCGCTGGAAGGCTTCGACGGTTTCGATGAACTCGCCCACCTCAACGCCATAGGCGCCGATGTTCTGGATGGGCGATGCGCCGACGGTGCCGGGTATCAGCGCCATGTTTTCCAGGCCCGACAGCCCGCGCGCCAGCGTCCAGGACACCAGGTCGTTCCAGTTCATGCCGGCTTCGGCGCGCACCAGTGCGGTGTCGCCGTCGTCCTGGGTGATGCGCACGCCGGCCATGGTCAGGCAGATGGCCATGCCGGGGAAATCGCCGGTGAACAGCAGGTTGCTGCCTTCTCCCAGCACCAGCACGGGCCCCTCGCGCAGCGCGGCGTACTCGAACAGTTCGGCCAGCGCGTCCGCGCGCGACACGTCGGCCATCATGGCGGCGCGCGCCGGCACCCGGAAGGTGTTGCGGCCGGCGAGGGAAACGTCCTGCGCCAGCTGGTAGCCGCTCATGCCTGGCCGCCCTCGCGGCGGCGGCGGATGGCGTCCACGCATTCGGCCACCAGGTCGGGGCCGCGGTATATCAGCCCCGTGTAGAACTGCACCAGCTGCGCGCCGGCGGTGATTTTCCCGGCGGCGTCGGCGCCGCTGAGGATGCCGCCCACGCCGATGATGGGAATGTGGTCGGGCAGACGGGCGCGCAGGCGGCGCATCACCGCGGTGGACTTGCCGTAAAGCGGGGCCCCTGAAAGGCCGCCCGCTTCGCGCGCCATGCGATGGTTTTCGATCGGCAGTCGGTCGACGGTGGTGTTGGTGGCGATGACGCCGTCCACCGCCAGGTCGCCCAGCACCCGCGCGCAGGCCTCGATGTCTTCGTCCGACAGGTCGGGCGCAATCTTGACCAGCATCGGCACGCGCTTGCCGTGCTGTGCGCCGAGCTTTTCCTGCGCTTCGCGCAGCGTGCCGACCAGCTGCTTGAGCTGCTGTTCTTCCTGGAGCTCGCGCAGCCCGGCGGTGTTGGGCGACGAGATGTTGACCGTGATGTAGTCGGCCAGCGGATACACCCGCTCCAGGCAATACAGATAGTCGCCGGCGGCGTCCTCTTTGGGCGTGTCCTTGTTCTTGCCGATGTTGATGCCCAGCAGGCCGCGCAGGCGGCGGGCCTTGCCGACGTTGCGCACCAGCGCCTCCACGCCGTCGTTGTTGAAGCCCAGCCGGTTGATCACCGCGTTGTGCTCGTGCACCCGGAACATGCGCGGCCTGGGATTGCCTTCCTGTGCCCGCGGCGTGGTGGTGCCGACTTCCACGAAGCCAAAGCCCAGGGCCAGCAGCGCGTCGATGTGCGCGCCGTTCTTGTCCAGCCCGGCGGCGCAGCCGACCGGATTGGGGAACTCCAGCCCGAAGGCCTTGGTGACCAGCGGCTTGGGCCGGCTGACCAGCAGCGGGCTCATGCCGGTGCGGTAGGCCAGCTCCAGCGAGCGCAGGCCCAGGTCATGCGCACGTTCGGCGTCGAGGTGGAAGAGGAACGGGCGGGCGAGGGAATACATCAGTTGGGGAGGCTCAGAGTTGTCCGCTTATGCCCAGGGCGGCCAACAGCACCGCCAGCCCCCCGAAGAACAGCACGATGGCCAGCACCGAGAGGATGGTGATCCCAATGGCCGACCAGCCCAGCACCAGCCCGGCGATGGCCAGGCCATCCCCGTCCATCGTGGCGGCCTGGCGACGGATTTCGGCCCGCGCCATGTGGCCGCAGACCACCGCGCCGACGCTGCCCAGGAAGGGCAGCAGGGTCCAGCCCAGCAGGCCCAGCACCAGGCTGGTGATGGCCAGCCCGCTGGTCTGGCGCACCGGGTAAACGGGCGCCGAGGGCGGCGCCTGGAAAGGAGGCGGAGTGGGAGTCGGCGGCATGGAATCGGTCATGGGGCTTCCTCAGAGATCGAACTTGATGCCCTGGGCGAGCGGCATCGCGTTGGAATAGTTGATGGTGTTGGTTTGGCGGCGCATGTACACCTTCCACGCATCAGAGCCTGATTCGCGGCCACCGCCGGTTTCCTTCTCGCCGCCGAACGCGCCGCCGATCTCGGCGCCCGAGGTGCCGATGTTGACGTTGGCGATGCCGCAGTCCGAACCGGCCGAGGCCAGGAACTGTTCGGCCGCGCGCAGGTCGGTGGTGAAGATGGACGACGACAGGCCCTGGGGCACGGCGTTCTGCAGTTCGATGGCTTCGTCCAGGGTCTGGTACGACATCACGTACAGGATCGGCGCGAAGGTTTCGGTCTGCACCACCTGCGCGCTGTTCTGCAGGCCGGTGACGATGGTCGGCAGCACGAAGTTGCCCGGGCGGTCGATGCGCGCGCCGCCGGATTCGATGGTGCCGCCGGCCGCCTTGGCGTTGGCGACGGCGTCCAGGTAGGCGTCCACTGCGTCGGTGCTGTTGAGCGGGCCCATCAGGTTGGCCGCGTCGGTGGGGTCGCCGATTTTCTTTTCCACCTGCTTGAAGGCGGCCACCAGCTTGGCCAGCACGTCGGCGTAGATGGACTCGTGCACGAACAGCCGGCGCGTGGTGGTGCAGCGCTGGCCGGCCGTGCCGACCGCGCCGAAGGCGATGGCGGGGATGGCCAGCTTCAGGTCGGCCGTGGGGTCGACGATGATGGCGTTGTTGCCGCCCAGCTCCAACAGCGAGCGGCCCATGCGGCGCGCGACGCGCTCGCCGACCATGCGGCCGACCTTGGTCGAACCGGTGAAGCTGATCAGCGGGATGCGCTTGTCGTCCACGAAGGTCTGCGCCAGGTCGGTGCCGCCGTCGTTGAACAGGAAGAAGATGTCCGGGAAGCCGGCGCTGCGCAGGGCTTCGTTGCAGATCTTCATCGAAGCGATGGCCGACAGCGGGGTCTTGGGCGACGGCTTCCAGATGCAGATGTCGCCGCACACGCCGGCCAGGAAGCTGTTCCAGGCCCACACGGCCACCGGGAAGTTGAAGGCGCTGATGATGCCGACGATGCCCAGCGGCTGGTACTGCTCGTACATGCGGTGGCCGGGGCGCTCGGAGTGCATGGTGAGGCCGTAGAGCTGGCGCGACAGGCCGACGGCGAATTCGCCGATGTCGATCATTTCCTGCACTTCGCCGTCGCCCTCGGGCTTGGACTTGCCCATTTCCAGCGCCACCAGCGAACCCAGCGCGTCCTTGTGCCTGCGCAGCGCGTCGGCGCAAAGGCGGATGGCTTCACCGCGCTTGGGCGCCGGCGTGGTGCGCCAGATCTTGAAGGCGGCCTGGGCGCGCTCGAGGATCAGGTCGTAGTCGGCCTGCGACGAGGCGTAAACGCGGCCCAGCACTTCGCCGCTGCTGGGGTTCACGGGCTCGATGACGCCGGCGTCGCGGGTCTTGGACCACTCGCCGTGGCCGAGGTAGGTGCCCGATTCGGTGTCGGACAGGCCGAGGGCGGTAAGGACGGGATGGGTCATGGCGGGCTCCAGGGTGCGTTTGGCCCAAATACGGCCAGAAAGTGGCGGCCCCGATACGATTCGAACGTACGACCTTCCCCTTAGGAGGGGGACGCTCTATCCAGCTGAGCTACGGGGCCAATCCCGGGAATTATCGCAGAAACCCCGCCCCGGGTTCCGGATCCCGGCGCAGCACCGCTGCCATGGTCGCCTCGTCGGCGGCCATGGGCCCGGCGTGGCTGGGTCGGGCAAGCATGGCGGCCAGGGCTTCGGGCAGCGGTACTGGCCCGCCCACCAGCGGCTCCACCACCTCGGGGAACTTGGCCGGATGGGCCGTGGCAACGAGGCAGGCGTCCCCGGCCAGGCCCCGTGCCCGAAGCTGCCCCAGCAGCCAGGCGGCGGTGGCGGTATGCGGGCACAGGGTTTCACCCAGGCGACGCTGGGCGTCCTGCACCGTGGCTTGAATCTGCGCGTCGCCCACCGATGCCGCTCGCACCACGCCGCGCAGCTGCGCCGGGTCGGGGTAGAGCCAGCTGAGCCGCTCGAAGTTGCTGGGCGCGCCCACGTCCATGGCGTTGGCCAGGGTGGCCACGCTGGCGCGCGGGCGGTAGTCGCCGCCGTCGAAGAAATCCGGCAGCACGGCGTTGGCGTTGCTGGCCAGGGCGATGTCGCCGATCGGCAGGCCCATGCGGCGGGCCAGCAGGCAGGCCAGGCCGTTGCCCAGGTTGCCGGTGGGCACCACGAACGACAGCGGCCGCCCGTGCCGGCGCCAGTGCTGCAGGCTGGCGAAGGCGTAATAGGTCATCTGCGGCAGCAGGCGTCCCAGGCTGATGCTGTTGGCTGAGCTCAGCGGCACGTCGCGGCGCAGCGCGGCGTCACCCAGCGCGGCCTTGGCCAGGCGCTGGCAGTCGTCGAAGCTGCCCTGCACCCGCAGCGCCTGCACGTTGCCGCCGAAACAGCCCAACTGGTGCGCCTGCCGGGGCGACACGCGGCCGTCGGGGTAAAGGATGACCACGCGGAACCCAGGCCGCCCGTGGAAGGCCGCCGCCACCGCCGCGCCGGTGTCGCCCGACGTGGCGACCAGGATCGTCAGCGGTGCATCGCCGCGCGCTTGCGCCGCAAGGCAGGCGGCCAGGAAGCGCGCGCCGTAGTCCTTGAAGGCGGCGGTGGGGCCATGGAAAAGCTCGAGCACGTGGTCGCCGGTGGCGCCCCACCCCCCCCGCGGCGGCGCCACCCCCCAGGCCTCGCTACAAATAGCGGCCAGGGCCCCGGCCCGCGGGAAGGGCGCG
>NZ_JAIBFH010000143.1 GCF_019459675.1 Arenimonas sp. | reverse complement strand
GGGGGCTAACACCACCTGGCGTATAACAACAACCACGTGGTGCTGGCGCCCCGGCGGGCCGCGCCGCCGGGCGTGAAAGGCATCAGCCTGTTCATCGTGCCCAAGTTCCGCGTCAACGACGACGGCCGCCTGGGCGAACGCAACGACGTGCAGCTGGCCGGCGTGAACCACAAGCTGGGCCAGCGCGGCATCGTCAACACGTTCCTGAAGTTCGGCGAGCGCGGCGAGTGTTTCGCCGAGCTGGTGGGCCAGCCGCACCAGGGCCTGGCGCAGATGTTCCACATGATGAACGAGGCGCGCATCGGCGTCGGCCTGGGCGCGATCATGCTGGGCACGGCCGGATACCGCTACAGCCTGCAGTACGCGCGCGAACGCAAACAGGGGCGCCACCCCGACCAGAAGGACCCGGCTTCGCCGCCGGTGGCCATCATCGAACACGCCGACGTGCGGCGCATGCTGCTGCAGCAGAAAAGCTACACCGAAGGCGCGCTTGGCCTGGCGATGTACGCCGCACAGCGGGTGGACGTGCAGGCGCAGGACCCGGATCCCGCGCGACGCCGCGAAGCCCACTTGCTGCTCGAACTGCTGACGCCGGTGATCAAGGCCTGGTCGGCCGACTGGTGCCTGAAGGCCAACGACCTGGCCATCCAGGTGCTGGGCGGCTACGGCTACACCCGCGAATACCCGGTGGAACAGCACTGGCGCGACAACCGCCTCAATCCCATCCATGAAGGCGCCAACGGCATCCAGGGCCTGGACCTGCTGGGCCGCAAGGTGATGATGGACGGCGGCGCCGCGTTCAAGCTGCTGCTGCGCGAGATCGCCGCCACGGCCAGCGCCGCCGGCAGCGTGCCGGCGCTCACCGAACACGCCATTGCGCTGTCCCATTGCGCGGCCACCGTCGCCAAGACCACCGCCGTGCTGGGCGCGGCCATGGCGCGCGGCGAAGTGCGCCTGGCGCTGTCGAACGCGTCGCGCTACCTGGGGCTGGTGGGTCACCTGGCCATTGCCTGGTCGTGGCTGCGCCAGGCGCTGGTGGCCGCGAAGGCCACGCCGGCCACCGCTGCCGATGCCGATTTCTACGCGGGCAAACTGGCGGCGTGCCGCTACTTCTTCGTCCATGAACTGCCGGTCACCGAGCTGGACGCGCAGCTGCTGTGCGCACTGGACGCCACGGTGCTCGACACCCGGCCCGAATCGCTCTGAACGCGCCGGCCCATGGCCGGGCGCCTCTTACTTGATCCGCGTCACGTCGCTCCCGCGCCAAGCCGGAGTAGGCTGCAGTTGAAGGCGCCGGGTGTCGGCGCCCGGGAGCCGACATGGATTTCACCGAGCCCGGCCATTCCGACCCGATCGTGGTCCGGCGTTTCCAGACGTTCGCCTTGGCCGCGGCGTCCCTCGCCATTGTCGTGTCCGTCCTGGTGCTGGTGGGTTGGGCGCTGGACATCCCAGCCCTCAAGTCGATCGTGCCCGGGCATGTCGACATGAAAGCCAACACCGCCCTGGCCATGCTGCTGATGGGCCTGGCCCTGCTCAGCTGCCAACGGGAGCCCTTGGGGAAGCGCGGCCTGTCCGGCGTCTTCTCGCTGGCGGCGGGGCTGCTGGGCGGCGCAACCCTGGCCCAGTATGTCTGGGGCGTGGACCTGGGCATCGACACGCTGTGGTTCGAAGATCCGGCAGGCCTTGCCCTCGGGGGCCCGCCCGGGCGGATGTCCCAGATCAGCGCCATCGCTTTCCTGCTGCTGGCGGGCGCCGGCATCGCCTCCTGCCAAGTGCATTCAATCCGGGCCGCCCAGGTGTTGTCGCTGTCGGTGATCGCGATCGCGTTGTTCGCCCTGTCGGCACTGGGCTACCACGGGCTGGAACTTGGCGTGGACCTTCCTTTCAATCCGGTGGCTTTGCATACCGCGGTGCTGCTGCTGATGCTCTCGCTGGGCTGGTTGGCTGCGCGCCCTGACGTGGGCTTCATGCGCGTGCTGTCGGCGCGCAGTGCCGGCGGCGCGGTGGCCCGGCGCGCACTGCTGCCGTCACTGCTGGTGCCCAGCCTGCTCAGCTACGTGGCGCAGGTGATGCAGTCACGCGGCTGGATTTCACCCGACGTCACCATCACGCTGTTGGCGGTGGCTTCGGGCGGCATGGTGGCCTGGATCATCTGGTCGGTGAGCGTGCTGCTGGACCGCGTGGACCGCGAGAAGCGCATCACCAGCCACCTGCGCGAAGACGCCAACACCGACGAACTCACCCAGGTAGGCAACCGGCGCGCGTTCCACTCCGCCATCGCCGGCCTGCTGCGTCGCCGCCGCGACGAGGATGCGGTGTTTTCCCTGCTGATGCTCGACCTGGACCGGTTCAAGTCCTTCAACGACACCTTCGGCCACGTCGCGGGCGACCAGGCCCTGCGGCAGGTCGGTCAGTTGCTGAAGGCGGCGCTGCGGCCGGGCGATGTCGCGGCGCGCTTCGGGGGCGAAGAGTTCGCCGTGCTGCTGCCCGGCATCGACGGCGAACGCGCGGTGCTGGTGGCCGAGCGCATCCGCCGGGATTTCCACATTGCCGATTGGCCGGACCGGCTGGTGACGGTGAGCATCGGCGTGGCGCAATGCCACGCCCATGAAGAGGAAGAAAAGCTGGTGGCGGGCGCCCCAACCGCGCGTTTAGCCCCCCACGAGGGCGGCCGCCGCCGCGGGGGGGTGGGCACCGCACCTCCCCC